>JALOQI010000038.1 GCA_025453435.1 Candidatus Omnitrophota bacterium | reverse complement strand
GGAATCTTTTCTGGGGCCTTGAGCGCATGGCGTCTGTTGCCGCAGCGAATCGAGCCAAAAGCGTTGCGCAGATAAAAAAAATCCTGGCGGGTATAGATATCGATACTTCGGAGCTTCTTCTGGCTGACCGCATACGCTCTACCCATGGCCTGGACCTTGTGCTGTCTCATCATCCGCAGGGCAAAGCGCTCGCGGGGTTGTACGGGGTTATGCAGGTGCAGGCTGACATATTGAGATCGATCGGATTGGATCAGGAGGCAGCGAACGGGCTTCTTGAGGAGCGCAGACAACAGGTTAAACGCCGCCTGCAGTCCGGCAATCATAACCGGGCGGTCGATGCCGCAAGGCTTTTAGGCATGCCGTTTGTCTGCTGCCACACGCCGGCAGACAATCACGTTTATTCGTTTATCAACGCCCTTCTCAAACGCAAGAAGCCCGGCGTTTTAAAGGACATTGTAGACATACTGCTTGAGGTTCCGGAATATTCTAAGGCCGCTGAATCTCTATGCGGACCGCATATACTTTTGGGAGATCCAAAAAGGCCCGTAGGCAGGATATTGGTTGAGATGACCGGCGGCACAGAAGGCCCGCAAGCGGTATACAAGCATTTATACCGCTGCGGCATCAGGACGCTTGTTTCAATGCACCTGAGCGAAGATCATCTCAAATGCGTGACTGCGGCCAACATTAACGTGGTGATAGCGGGCCACATATCGTCGGATAATCTCGGTATGAACCTTCTTCTGGACAATATTTCCAAACACGGCGATATAGAAGTGCTCGAAGCGTCGGGATTCATGCGGATAAAGCGCGGGTCAAAGCGCTAAAATAATAGACTGCGGCAGGGGATCATGGCTGGTTTTATAGATGAGGCTGTTTTAGACGAGATACTTGGCCGGTCCGACATTGTCGAACTGATTTCTTCTTATATTCCGCTTAAAAAGTCGGGCAGGAACTTCAAGGCGTGCTGTCCGTTCCACAAAGAAAAGACAGCGTCTTTCATGGTTTCTGCCGATAAGCAGATATACCACTGTTTCGGCTGCCACGCGGGCGGAAACGCGTTCAATTTTCTCATGCAGTATGAACGCATGGAATTCCCCGAGGCGGTCGAGTTCCTTGCGCGCAAAACCGGGGTCATCCTGCCGCAAAAAAAGCAGGTTCAGGCACCTTCAGGGCTCGTGTCCCAGGCTTATAAGATAAACGAGCTCGCGTGCGAATTTTACAGCGGTATCCTGCGAAGCGCGCAGGCAAAAGCGGCGCAGGGGTATCTGTCAAAAAGAGGCATAAGCCCCGGGACGGCAAAAGAGTTCCGGCTGGGTTTTGCGCGGGACTCGTGGGACGATCTTCTTAAATTTCTTGCTTCAAAAAAAATCGACGCGGCTGCTGCGCAAAAAGCTGGGCTTGTCCTGCCCGGCCAGAACAGCGGCCACTACGACAGGTTCCGGAACAGGATCATATTCCCGATATCCGACGTCAAGTCTATGGTGATCGGGTTCGGCGCAAGGGTGCTTGATGATTCTCTGCCAAAATATATCAATTCGCCCGAAACTCCTGTTTATGTAAAGGGCAGCCATTTATTCGGCCTGAACCTTGCCAAAGAAGCTATAAGGCAGCAAGACCTGGCTGTAGTTGTAGAAGGTTATCTGGATTGCATCATGCCTTTTCAGGCCGGCATGAAAAACATAGTAGCATCGCTTGGGACTGCTCTTACGCCCCAGCAGGCCAGGCTTTTGAAACGTTACACGCACAATGTATGCCTGGTATACGATCCTGACACAGCGGGCCAGGATGCGAGCCTTCGAAGCCTTGAAATATTCATAGACGAAGGCATTGATCTGAAGATCGCGCTTTTGCCGGAGGGCCTTGACCCGGATCTGTTCGTAAAAAAACACGGCCTTGACGGATTTAAGAAACTGGTTGAGAACGCTCTTTCTATATTTGATTTTAAATTCGATTACCTGACCAGGCGCCGCAGCCCGAAGGATATACAGAACAAAGCGTATATTTGCGACGAAATGCTTTCGACCATATCCAGGTTCAAGAACGCGGTCCTGCGGTCGGAGTATTTGAGAAAACTGTCCGACGCGCTGGATATCGACGGATCAGCGCTGGTGGAACGGCTCAACAGCGTAAAAAAAGATAACCGCGGCGGCGAAAATGAAAACGCTCCGGTGTTCGCAAAGTCCGGCGCCAGCCCCACAGAGCAGCTTTTGATAAAACTCCTGCTTGAAGAACAGGCAGTCCTGCAGGAACTAAGGGACCAGATCGACCCGCTGGATTTCCAGGACTCAAGGATATCAAAGATAGTCCATTTGATGCTGGAATTGACGGCGGACGGCAGCGCGTTGTCAGCCAACGCTATATTCAACCGCATGGGATCCGATGAAACCATGCGCCTCATCTGCGAATCGACTTTTCTGCCGGATGTGGCTGACAACCAGAAGAAACATATTATCAACGATTGCATCAAGCGCCTGAAAAGCGCGCGTATTCTCAGCCGCAGGCAGCAATTGCAGGCGCAGATAAAAAGCGCGCAGGAAAAAGGCGACAGCGAATTACTGAATGATCTTTTTTTGGAGTTTCAGAGCCTAATCAAAAAGGGGTAACGATGATCAAAAAGAAAATATATACAAAAGAGGACGTCGAGAAGATCATAGCCCTCGGCAGGCAAAAAGGGTTCGTCACCTATGACCAGGTCAACGATCTTCTGCCCGAAGGCGTTTCATCCTCTGAAGATATCGACAAGATATTCGATATTCTCGGGGACGAAGACATCCAGATAGTCGAGAACGAGGAAGAGGTTGCGGCTGAGGCCGAGAAGGACGCAGCAAAGCGAGAGGAAGACAACCTTATCGAGGCCGCTGCTGACGAGCATGTATTCCCTCTGGACGACCCGGTAAAAATGTATCTGAAGCAGATGGGTTCTATCTCGCTTTTGTCGCGCGACGAAGAGATCGACCTGGCCCGCAAGATCGAGGATGCGGAGCTCAAGCTAAAAAACGCGGTTCTTTCCACAAGGTTCGCTTATAATCAGATAACGGCTGCTGCCGAGGATGTTCTTTCGGGTGCTATCAGCCCCGAGGAAGTGGTAAAGGGCGAGATCGACACCAATCCAAAGAACGTCATCCGCAAGTTCCGCAGGATCACGGCCAGGATCAAGCGCACGCGCAACCCTGAAAAGATCGTCGAGCTTCTGATCAGCTACAATTTCACCACATCCGTCATCGAAAAGGCCGTGGTGAGCCTCGCGAAGATGATAAAAGAGATCGACAATATCGAGCGCAGTAAAAAAGGGTCGAAATCAACGCAAAAAGCTCTGCTGAAAACGATCGGCGAGCCTTACTCAAAGATAAAAGAGCAGATGAAGGTCATACGAGCCGCCCAGGTAAAATTCAATCACGCTAAAGAGCGTCTTGTAGCCGCTAACCTGCGTCTTGTGGTCAGCATTGCGAAAAAATACAACAACCGCGGCCTTTCATTCCTCGACCTCATACAGGAGGGCAACATAGGCCTTATGCGCGCGGTTGAAAAATTCGAATACAAAAGAGGCTACAAATTCTCGACATATGCGACATGGTGGATACGGCAGGCGATCACGCGCGCTATTGCGGATCAGGCGCGCACTATCCGCATACCGGTGCATATGACCGAGACAATCAATAAAATAATCAGATTCACAAGGGTGTTCCTTCAGAAATACGACAGGGATCCAAGCCCCGAAGAGATCGCTGCGAAGATGCGCCTTTCACAGGAAAAGGTAAAGGCTATTTTGAAATTCGCGCAAAAGCCCATATCCCTGCAAATGCCGATCGGCGACGAAGGCGACACTCATTTCGGCGATTTTATCCAGGATAAAAAGGTCGCATCTCCGGCAAATACCGCTGTCAGGTCTATGCTCAAGGAAGAGATGAACACGATCCTTGACACGCTAAACGACAAGGAAAAAAAGATCCTTATCCTGCGCTTCGGCATAAACGACGGATGCGCGCACACGCTCGAGGAGGTCGGCAACATATTCAAGGTCACCCGCGAGCGCATACGCCAGATCGAAGCGAAGGTCCTCAAGAAACTCCGCCATCCGACACGTTCCAGGAGGCTTCGCTCGTTCCTGGACATGAGCCTTGCGCACGAACGCGAATTCTAAATGCGCCTGGCGCCTTTCCTATCGGCCATTGCCGGATCATTGATCGTATGCGGCCAGGCTGTGCCTGCGCCGCAAACGGCCGAGGTCTGCATCAACAAGTTCTGCGTAACAGCCGAGGTTGTTGACACCGACGAAACCCGCGCAAGGGGCCTGATGTCCCGAAGTTCTCTATCCGAAGGCCAGGGCATGCTTTTTGTGTTCCCCCAGCCCGGGGAATACGGCTTCTGGATGAAAAACATGCTCATACCCATTGATATCGTCTGGATGGACAAGGACAAAAAAGTGCTGGATATGCGCACTAATGCGCAGCCGTGCGGCAAGGATTGCGAAAGCATGATGCCCTCAGGCCCGAGCCTGTATGTGATAGAGCTCAAAGCCGGTTTTATAGACAGACACAATATCCGTATCGGGGACGAAGTGTTTTTTTCCCTCAGTGACCGATGATAGATATCTCCAAAGAATTAAATCCATCGCAGCTTGAGGCCGTAGATGCTATCGACGGCCCTGTGCTTGTAATTGCAGGCGCCGGATCAGGCAAGACGCGCGTAATAGAATACCGCGTGCTGAATCTTATCCAGAAAAATGTCCTGCCGCAGTCCATACTTCTTCTGACATTCACCCGCAAGGCAGCCTCGCAGATGCTCGCCAGGGCCAGCCGCCATGACAGGCGGTGCAGCCTTGTAGAAGGCGGAACATTCCACTCATTTGCCTACAGGATACTTAAAAAGTATTCAAAACGACTGGGATTCGATTTTTTTACCATACTGGACGAGTCTGACGCCGAGAACGCCCTGAATCTTTGCGTCGGCAGGCTGGCTTTGAACGATAAAGACAAGCGTTTCCCGCGAAAGGACACGCTTCGAAAGATCATCAGCATGTCCATTAACAAAGATACCCCGATCGGCGGCATAATTGAAACGGAATATCCTAATTTCATTGACTACTCCTCGGCAGTAGAGAGGATCGCTGACGAATACCGCAGATATAAGCAGGAAAAGGGTTATTTCGATTATGACGATCTTCTTGTGTATCTTTTTGTATGCCTTTCCCGCTACGATGACATCCGCAGGGAGATATCTTCGAGATACCGCTATGTAATGGTGGACGAATACCAGGACACCAATAAACTGCAGGCAGATATCGCTTATTATCTGGCGAAAGACCACGGCAATTGCATGGCAGTAGGGGACGACGCACAGAGCATCTACGGATTCCGGGGCGCGTCGCATAAGAATATAATGGAATTTCCTAAAAAATTTTCCGGCACAAGGATAATTAAATTAGAGGCGAATTACAGGTCCAGCCAGCCCATACTCGACGTCGCGAACGCCGTCCTGCGCAATATGAGGACCAAATTCGACAAAGACCTTTTTTCCGCTACCGAGCACCGGGGCGTCAAACCGACTCTGTTGTTCTTTCAGGACACCACCTCTGAAGCAGAATGGCTGGGTCAGAAGATACTCGACCTTCGGGACGAGGGGGTTGGTTTCGGCGATCAGGCTGTATTGTTCCGGTTACCTTTCCAGGTGTTCGGAGGGGTGAAGTTTTACGAGACAAGCCATGTGAAAGACCTTCTTGCCCATCTGCGCGTTATTTTGAACCCGCATGACGAAATATCCTGGACAAGGCTTCTGGAACTGATAGAAGGCATAGGCCCGCGCACTGCGGCAAAGGTCATCAGTTCGATCGAAGCACAGAGCGGAATGCAGGATATAATTAATAACGCATTGCGCACCGGCTTTGATAAGAATAAATACAAAGCCGGCCTTGAAAAGCTCGCCTGCGCTTTGGATAATGCCGTAAACAAATGCCCGTCTCTCGGGTCGAAGCTTTCCAAGCTTATGGATTATTACGAGCCTATATTCAGGCAGAGATTCGATGACTGGAACCAGAGGGAAAACGATCTGGCCGCGCTCAAGCAGATCTCAGAGAGGTATGATTCACTCCAGGATTTTCTTGCCGAGTTTTCCATAGAGCCTCCGGACTACGGCGTGGCAAAAGCCGCAAGCCGCGTCCCTGAAGACGAAAAACCCCTGACGCTTTCAACCATACATTCTGCCAAGGGCCTTGAATGGGAATGCGTTTTTTTGATGGGGCTTGTTGACGGGATTCTGCCTGTGAGTTTCGCCCTTGAAGACGAATCCAGGATAGACGAGGAGCACAGGCTTTTTTACGTAGGCCTGACCAGGGCAAAGAGCAGGCTATATCTTTTCGTGCACCACGAGGCCAACGGCGTCGGCATGAGCGGCTTCAATAAAGTATCGAGGTTCCTTGACTCAAGAGAGGTCCTGGCAAAACTCGACCAGGACATACAGGTAGACTACGATTTTTGAAATACAGCCGTTTGCCTTGAATTTCCCGCGATCTGTGCTATACTTACTCCAACAACAGCCTGCCACGGTTTAACGCGAATGAATCGCGTCAGACCGTGGTCTTTTATTTAGCGGGAGGTATCGGATGTTTGACTCGGAAAAAGATAAAAGAAAGAATATGCGCGCGGACGTGCATTTTGTCGTAGCGTACGGCAGAAAATACAATGACGATCTCGTAGACAGGGATGTCAGCCAGACCAGGAATATAAGCGAAGGCGGAATGCTCATGACCACAAGCAGGCCTTTCGAGCCCATGACCAGCCTTTCGCTCAACGTCAAACTGCCGGTTTATCACGACTCCGTTCAGGTAAACGCGAGAGTCCTGGAATCCAGGCAGGTGCACAGCAACCTGGTGTATTTTACAAGGCTTGAATTCACTAAGATCGATGAAGATAAGCGCAAGGCAATAGAGCAGACTGTAGCTTATTATACCCGCAAAAACCGCCTCTCGAACTGACCCTCACAGCATAAATTTTAGCTTGCAAAAAAAGCTAAAAAAAGGTATCATATAATACTACATTTCATAATGCGATATAATGGGTTATATTTGTGATCAGGGCCCATAGCTCAGCGGTAGAGCAGGAGACTCATAATCTCTTGGTCCGGGGTTCGAATCCCTGTGGGCCCAATAAATGGCTAGGAAGGTTCTCCCGTCCAGCGATTATACAGCGATGACGGGACCCCATCCTCCAATCTTACGTGAGAGATGGGGGAACCCTCCTGGGCCCAGTTTTTACAACCCATTTTTGCGGGTGCATGGCTCAGTTGGTTAGAGCGCCACATTCACATTGTGGAGGTCATAGGTTCGAGTCCTATTGCGCCCACCATTTTGAATAAACACTGCGGAAAGGGCCGGGCATAAAAAGGTGACATTGAAATCACAGTTGGAGAATCTGGTAGGACTGCAGGCCATCGACAGCCAGATATATGTTCTCAATAACCAGAAGTCGGCAAAACCGGCCGAGGTTGAGGCGCTGAGGGTCGAGTTCGAGGAAAAG
>JALOQI010000037.1 GCA_025453435.1 Candidatus Omnitrophota bacterium | reverse complement strand
ATCCAGATGGTCCTGCGTCAGATTAGTGAATACGGCGCTTGAAAAATTTATTCCGGCAACTCTACCCTGGTCCAGAGCGTGCGATGAAACCTCCATTGCCAGATGAGTGACCCCTGCGTCAGCCATTTCCCTGAAAAGGCGCTGCAGCTCCACAAGGCCAGGGGTGGTATTGACCGAAGTTATGATTTTGTCTTTGAAACGGTAATTGACCGTGCCGATTACCGCCGGGGTTTTGCCGGCGGCAAGGACGACGGATTCTAAAAGATATGAAACAGTGGTTTTGCCGTTGGTGCCGGTAATGCCTGTGACGTCAAAAAGCCTCGAAGGATAACCGTAAAACGCCTGGGCCATTTCAACCATAGCCGATTTCGAATCAGGAACCTGTATCAGAACCGCGCCGCAGCCGGGGTCCGGACTGAATGCATCGGCATTTATGCGCCTTTTATCTTCGAAAACCACAGCCTTTGCTCCCCGGCGGATAGCGTCCTGTATGAAAGCGTGGCCGTCGGCCTGCGCTCCCTTTATCGCAACGAACACCGCATCGCGCAGGTTCTCCCTGGAATTACAGCTGACCAGCGAAACTTCGAGCGCGGGAATATCCCGGCAGGGGCTTTTATCGCCGTTATATACCGCAATGCCGTCCTGCGGCTTAATTAGGTCTTTTAGGTTCATTATAAGCGTAAGTCCCTTCGGTAAAATCTTTTGTCCGCACATAATTCAGGCTGTCGGCAGCGACATTTTTAAAAACCGGCGCTGCGACAACGCCTCCGTAATACATGCCCCGGGGCTCGTCTATCGTAACGGAAATCACAAGCTGCGGGTCTTCCGCCGGAGCGAATCCTACGAACGAGCCCATAAAGCGCGAATGGGAATACTGGCCTGTGGGCTCGACTTTCTGCGCGGTGCCGGTTTTTCCCGCAGCGGTATAATTATCCAGTTTCGCCATCTTTCCGGTCCCGCTTTCAATAACGCCTATCAATATCTTTTTCATCCTTGCGGCTGTTTCTTCGCTTAATACCTTCCTGACGGAATAAGGGCTGGTGAACTTGATCATCTCGCCTGTTTTATCCCTGATCTCTTTTATTACATACGGCTTCATCAGGTTTCCGCCGTTGGCTATCACTGCCATGCCCGCTGCCAGCTGTAAAGATGTGACGCCTACCTCCTGGCCCATCGGCACGCAGGTGATCGTAGTTTTTGACCACTGGCTCGTAGGCTTTATGGAACCCGATATCTCGCCGGGGATATCAATGCCTGTTTTTGCGCCAAAACCAAAGAGTTTTACGTAACGGTAAAGGGCATCGGCTCCGAGAAGCTGTGCCACCTTGGCAGTGCCGATATTGCTGGAAAGTTCTATCACTTCCCTGAACGTCAGGGTGGCATGCGAGGTATGGTCATGGAGGATCCTGCCTGCAACGCGGTATTCGCCGTTCTCGCAGAAAAACCTGGTCATCTCGTTGACCTTCTTTTCTTCAAGAGCCGCTGACGCAGGCACGACCTTGAACACCGACCCGGGCTCGAACATGTCGCTCACTGCGCGATTCCTCATGCTGTCCTTGCTGACCTTCGTATAATCGTTGAGATCGTATGTGGGCCTGTTGGCCATTGCCAGGATCGCGCCGGTTTTAGGGTCCATCACAACGATGCTCCCGCCGCGCGCTCTGTACTGACGCGTCGCTTTTTCGAGTTCGCGCTCAGCTATGAACTGAATTACCTCGTCGATGGTAAGCACTATGTCAAACCCGTCCTTGGGCGCAAGAACATTGTCGTGGACATTGAGGCTTTTTCTGCGGGCGTCCCGCAGCATCAGCGCCCATCCTGACTGCCCTTTGAGGTATTTATCGTAGCACATCTCGATGCCGTCGAGGCCTTTATTGTCCATGCCGGCGAATCCCAGCACGTGGCTCAATAAATATCCGTTAGGGTAACAGCGCTTGCTTTCCTTGATAAAACCTATTCCTTTAATATTGAGCTTTTTTATCGACTGCGATTGTTCGGGAGAGATCTTCCGGGCCAGCCATACGAACGCTTTCTTGCGGGCGAATTTGCTTCTGAGATTCTGCGCATCGATCTTAAGGATACCCGACAGCTGGCGCACAGCTTCGTCCTTTTCGGCCTGCTTCATTGAATTCGGAGACGCGAATACCGAATCGAACGACAAATTTACGGCCTGGGGCTTGAAATTGGAATCGTAGATCGTGCCGCGGCGGGGCTCGAGCTCTATGTATTGATTGTGCTGCTTTTTAGCTATCGAAGCGAGGTAATCGCCCCTGAAGAATTGAAGATATAAAAGGCGGGCAAGACATATTATAAAGAATATGAGGACTGCGAAAAAAACCGCTTCGGCCCTGCGGCGATAATTGACTATATACACAACTTTTATGGGTTAATGGCGGTTTAATCCCGGGAGATGGATTTTACGGCAGTGTTGATGGTCTTTGCCTCAGCCTGCCGTTTTATCCCGAATACCCGGGAAGCCAGGGTTTCTTTGCGACGAGAATTTTTAGACGCGTACTGTGAGCCTTTCCTGGGCACCGATACCTTAACCAGGCAGTAATTAGCAGGCACGGCGAACTCACCCTTGCCGGATATCCTGCCGGCCATCCTGGTCACAGACGTGTTCTTAGTAAGATTATATCTCAAAGAAGAATTCTCATCAAGCAATTCCTGGAAGGATACGTATTGTTTTTGGCCCTCGTAGGCGAGGCTGAGGATCTCTGTCTGCTGCCATACATAGATCAGCGACAGAAGCGTTGCAGATGTTAATATAGTAAGAAACCTCGATAGTTTCATATTTTCTCCGCTGCCCTGAATTTACTGCTCCTGCTCGACGGATTCGACTGGATCTCTGATTCAGCCGGCGTAAGCGGTTTTGGCGTAAGGATCTTGAGCACGTTTGCCGCAGATGCTTTGCGGAACGCCCATTTTACCACCCTGTCCTCGAGAGAATGGAACGATATAACGCAGATCCTCCCTCCCGGGGCGAGAAGCGGTATTGTTTTGGCAAGCGCCTGCTCCAGGGCTTCAAGCTCTCTGTTAACCGCTATTCTGACAGCCTGGAAAGTTCGCGTAGCCGGATGAATTCTGTAATGATATCTTCGAAACCGCGGCGGTATCGCCCGCATGACTATATCGCTCAACTGAGCTGTAGTGGTGATCGGATTTTTCTGGCGCTCCTCAACAAGCCGGTGCGCTATCCTGTTATGCCATCTCTCCTGGCCGAACGACCACAAAAGGTTCGATATTTCGTCTTCATTGAGGTTGTTGACCAGGTCATACGCGGATATATAACTGCTCCGGTCAAGCCTCATATCAAGGGGCCCTTCCCGCGTAAAACTGAATCCTCTTTCGGCCGCAGAAAGCTGAAATGTGGAAACCCCCAGATCAAGTAATATACCATCTATCTTATCTATCTTCAAGGTTTTTGCTATTTCATCGATGTCGGAAAAATTGCCGTGCACGAAATCCGCAAGGCCGGAAAAATCTTTAAGCCTCTCCTGCGCAAGTTCCAGAGATTCCTTATCCCGGTCTACGGCAATAAGCCTTCCCTGAGGCGCCAGCGCTTTTGCGATCTCAAGCGAATGGCCTCCCATTCCGACGGTCCCGTCGACTATTGTCTTGCCGGGGGAAGGCGCCAGGTATTCCAGTACTTCCGCCAGCATTACCGGCGTGTGCAGTTGTTCAGTCATCATTACCATTATTGGCTATCGACCAGTTTTTCGGCTATTTCTTCGAACGATTGTTTCCATGAGCCGTAGAACTCTTTCCACATCTCTTCGGCCCATATCTCTATCCTGTTTGAAACCCCGACTATGACCACGTCTTTTTTTATCTGGGCATATTCTTTCTGGAAATTCGGCAGAAGTATCCTGCCCTGCCTGTCAGGCACTACATCGACCGCGCCTGAAAAATATATACGGTTGAACACGCGGGACTCCTGCTTAGTGAACGGCATCGCCTTGAACTTCGTCTCCTGGCTGCGCCATTCTTCTTCGGCAAACATAAAAAGGCATTTATCAAGGCCGCGCGTGACAAAAAACTTCTCGATGAAATTGCCCTTGGCAACTTCACGGAATTTTGACGGCAAGATAAGACGACCTTTACGGTCTATAGAGTGTTGAAACTCTCCGTAGAACATTCCACTTTACCCCACTTTTCTCCACTTGATATTCTCAATTTTATGAAAAAACGCCTTTTTTGTCAAGATAAATATTTCCTTAAAATATTGATATACAACAGGTAGTGGTATTGCCGGTTAATAGATTGAGAGATTGTGGTATACGGAGGGTCAGGCGAGGATTTTCTCAGCCGCGGATATGTCTTTTTTGATCTGCGATATCAGAAGGCCGGCGTTTTTAAAAGTCTTCTGATCCCTTATCTTTTTTATGAACTGGGCTTCGATATATGAGCCGTAGATATTTTTTTTGAAGCCGAATATGTGAACTTCTATTTCCTTCAGATCGTTGCTTGCAAAAAAAGTCGGGCGCGTGCCGATATAGCATATTCCTTTGAATATTTTTTCTCTGCCCAGCAGAACCCTTACGGCATATACACCGCTGGGCGGCGTTATCTCATGATGCAGGCTTATATTGGCCGTGGGAAACCCCAGTTTCCTTCCTCTTCCCGTGCCCGCCACCACATTGCCGTATACGCTGACAGGTCGAAGCAAAAGTTTTCCCGCCGACGAAATATCGCCTTTTTGTATAAGCCTGCGGATTAAAGAGCTGCTGATAGCATTGCCGCCGGATTTCATGGTCTTGAAAACTTTTACCATTGCTCCGCACGGCCGCAAAAAATCGGCAAGATCCGGCGCTCCGGCTTTTGCGCCTCTGCCGAACCTGAAATTCTCCCCGACGTACACGGCCCTGGCGCGAAGCTTTGAGCAGAGGATTTTGCTGACGAAGTCCCCGGGCCCGAGCTTGGCGAAACTTCCCGAAAATCTGACTACTATGCAGTAATCTACGCCTAATTCTTCCAGGAGCCTCAATCTGTGCTCAAGCGAATAAAGGCTCGGCTCGCGCCTCGGGTGAGGCCAGAACGTTATTACGACACTTGAGGCTTTGACTCGCCCGGCGGCGCGTATTGCGGCGACTATGATCGCGCGATGCGCGCGGTGGACTCCGTCGAACACGCCGATCGCCACGCACGAAGAAACAATAATCGGACAATCTTTTATATCACGTATTACGCGCATTCAAAGCCCTTTTGACCTGCGATAGAACTTTGCGTTTTATATCAGGGAGCCTGCCGGCGATAGTCGCGCCGCTGGCTGTTTTATGGCCGCCGCCGCCGAATTTCTGTGCGACGTCATTCACATCCACTGCGCCCTGAGAGCGGAAATTCACACGCACTTCGCCGGGAGTTGCGAAATTTTCCTTGAAAAGCACGACTACCTGAACGCCTTTGAGGCTGCGCGCGAAATTCAGGATGTTCTCGCTCAGGTCAAAACATATTTTTTCCCGCCCTGCCAGCAGTTCTTTTCGGATCTCGAACCACACAAACGAGCCGTCCGCAGACCTCTGCATGGTGGGAAGGATCCTTGAAAGAAGTTTCAGGTCCTCATACGGTACATTACCGTAAATATTGCGGTAAACCTCGGGCACGTTTATGCCTTTGGATATAAGCTCTGCGGTTATCTTGTGAGTTTCGGAATTAGTGTTGGAATACCTGAAAGACCCTGTGTCGGTAAGTATGCCCGCATACATGCATACTGCCGCCTCTTTACTGATAGGAAGGCGCATTTTTTTATAAAGCCGCCATACAAGCTCGCACGCGCAGCTGGCTTTCGGGTCAACCCAGTTGACCTGCCCGAAACCGGTATTGCTGATGTGATGGTCGATGTTGAGCACGGG
>JALOQI010000036.1 GCA_025453435.1 Candidatus Omnitrophota bacterium | reverse complement strand
ATATTCGATACCACCCTTCGGGATGGCGAACAGGCGCCCGGCGCTTCTTTGAACATGCCGGAGAAGCTCGAGATAGCCCATGCACTCGCTGATCTTGGCGTTGATATAATCGAGGCCGGATTCCCTATTTCTTCAAAAGGCGACTTTGACGCAGTAGCCGCTATAGCAAGACAGGTCAAAGGCCCTGTTATCTGCGGCCTCGCTCGCTCTATAAAAGCTGATATTGACGCATGTTACCAGGCCACGCGCTCCAGCAAGCGGCCGCGGATCCACGTATTCCTCGCCACATCCAAGATCCACATGCAGTACAAGCTTAAAAAAGCAGAGGATGAAATATTGCGCCTCGCAGTCGAAGCCGTGACTTACGCAAAAAAATCCTGTCAGGACATAGAATTTTCGCCCGAAGACGCAACGCGCACGGAAAGACAGTTTTTGTTCAGGGTGGTTGAGGCGGTGATTAAAGCAGGGGCGACCACTGTCAACATACCGGATACCGTGGGTTATACCGATCCTTTTGAATACGCGTCTTTGATAAGCGCAATAAAAAACAACGTGCCAAATATCAATAAGGCCGTAATATCGGTGCACTGCCACAATGATCTCGGTTTGAGCGTAGCTAATTCTCTTGCCGCTGTGCGCAACGGCGCGCGCCAGGTGGAATGCACGGTTAACGGCATCGGCGAGCGCGCGGGCAACGCGTCCATGGAAGAGATAGTCATGGCCATACGCACCCGCAAAGACATCTATGCCGGCATCTCGACTCAGATAAACACGACTCAGATATATAAAGTTTCCCGCCTCGTCAGCAGGCTTACGGGTTTTGTAGTAGCTCCGAATAAAGCTATCGTGGGCCACAATGCGTTCCGCCATGAATCCGGCATCCATCAGGACGGAGTTTTGAAAGAGCGTTCGACTTATGAAATCATAATGCCCGAAGATGTCGGTTTCACGGGTTCAGGGATAGTGCTCGGAAAACATTCGGGCAGGCATGCATTGGCCGAGAGGCTCAAAGAGCTCGGGTTTACCGATCTTTCGCCTGCGCAGATAGAAACAGTCAACGAGCGGTTCAAGGCGCTTGCCGATAAGAAAAAAACTATTTTTGACGACGACCTTATATCTATAGTCGAAGACGAATTCAAACCGGTCAAATCGCTCTGGAGCCTCGAATCTTTCGCTATACATTCCGGCACCAAGCTTACTCCGAAAGCGGAAGTTTCGCTTAAGTTCAAGAATAAAATACAGGGCGCGGCTTCTACCGGAGACGGCCCTGTTGACGCATGTTTCAAGGCAATAGACAAAATAACAGGCATCAAGGGAGAGCTCCAGGATTACCGGATCGAGGCTGTCACAAAGGGAAAAGACGCGCTCGGCGAGGTGAGTCTTAAACTCAAAGCGAAGAATAAGGTCGTTACTGCCCGCGGCGCCTCTACTGATATCGTCGAATCGTCGATCAGGGCATATCTGAATGCCTTGAATAAGATCGAGTCTTTCTAACAGATCCCTTCCTTTTCATGGCAAAAAAGTCTCTCCCGCAAATATACGGAGTGCTGGGTTTTCCGGCCAAGCACAGCCTGTCGCCTAAAATGCATAACGCGGCCTTCAAGGCCGCGAAAATAAACGCGCATTACAGGATATTCGAAGTAGAGCCTTCCGGTTTAAAGCATTTCATCTCAAGCCTGTCAAAACGCGGCATCCTCGGCCTGAACGTCACCATCCCCTATAAACAAACCATAATCTCATATATATCGCGCCTTTCTCCTCAGGCTGCCGTGATAGGCGCGGTCAACACCGTAAAAGTATCCGGTAATAAACTTCTGGGGTATAACACGGACGCCGACGGGTTTATAAGATCACTTAAGACTGACCTTGGATTCGATCCGCGAGGCAAAAATATAGCGGTTTTAGGCGCAGGCGGAGCAGGCAGAGCTGTGTGCGTTGCTTTGGCCGATGCCGCTGCCGGGCGTATTGCCGTATACAACCGCGACCGCTCAAAGACCATAGATCTGATGCATACCCTTAATATGAATTCATCCGGCAGGCTGATAGCCGCTAATTCGGTTGGGGAACTTGGCCTGGCAGACACAGACTTGTTGGTAAATACTACATCGGTCGGCATGAAAGAAAATGATCTCAGCCTCGTGGATAAAAAGCTTCTCCGGCCGGACATGCTGGTCTACGACCTGGTTTATAACCGCAAGGCCACAAAGCTTCTGGAAGATGCCGTATCCGCCGGCTGCCGCGTTTCAAACGGGCTGGGCATGTTATTGCATCAGGGCGAGCTGTCTTTTAAGGTCTGGACCGGCCGCATGCCTCCCAAAAAAGTTATGGAAAAAGCATTAGGGCTCTAGCCATGAGGGCAATGAGAGTATTTCTGATAATATCGGCCGTGATCTGCCTGTGCTCTACAGTAGCGCATGCCCAGACCAGCCAGGACAGGCTTGTCAGCGCAACTTTCAAAACACTCGCCAAGACGTATATCGCTGCGGCCGACTTCAACGCCCTCAAGAACAACACGATAACCCGCCTTCAGCAGCTCGACACGGACTCCTTTCATAAAAAATATCCCAGAACGCTGCAGCTTATCGCTGATGCGCCTGTGCTTTCAAAGCAGTTCGGCCTGCGTTCAGACATGTCCAGAGAGCAGGCAGTCGCGTTCATCCGGTCGCTGGATAAGAAAAAAGCCTCTGCGATCATAGACGCAGTGCCTGATAAAGTTATCGCCCGCCAGGTCATGCAAAGCTTCTCTCAAAAAACTAATTCCGCGAAATCCAAGAATATCATGGACAGTGTAAGGCTGGTGTGGCAGGATATCCAGAGCAGGCTGGATAAGACGGCGCAAAGGAGCAAGAAATGATCATGATAGCCGGCATTATTCTGGCAACAGGAGTGTTTAGCATCGTTATTTTTAACCGGTTGGTCAGGTTCAAGACGCTTATGGCTGAAGCGCAAAGCGGCATAGACGTCCAGCTCAAGCGCCGGTATGATCTCATCCCTAATATCGTTGAAGCTGTGAAAGGGTATATGCAGTATGAGCGCGATGTGCTTGAACGGATAACCGGCTTGCGCTCCCTGGCCATGAATGCATCGGGCTCCCTGAAGGATAAGGCGGAAACAGAGAGCCGTTTATCCTCGGCGGTCAAACAATTGTTTGTGCTGGCTGAAAATTACCCTGACCTTAAGGCGAGTGAAAACTTTCTGGGCCTGCAGTCTGCTTTGATGGCAGTGGAAGATGAGCTTCAGATGGCCCGGCGTTATTACAACGGCACTGTGAGAAATTATAATATACTGGTCCAGTCTTTTCCCGGGAATATCGCGGCTTTGGCTTTCGGGTTCAGATCCGCGGAATTCTTCGAAATAGAATACGCCACCGAACGCCTGAACCCCGACGTGAAATTTTCCTGACCTATGACAAAAAAGATACTTGCGAATCTGTGGGTAATGATCGCGCTTTGTATCCCGTTCAACCTCGCTTATTCACAGGACGCATCCGCAGACAAGATCCTTTCCTTCCAGAGCGATATACGTCTGGAGCTTGACGGTTCCATGACCGTCACCGAGTCTATTACCGTGTATGCAGGTAACGATTACAATATCAAACACGGCATCTATCGTGATTTTCCCACCCGATACCGCGACCTTTACCGCAACACTTTAAATGTTGAATTTAACGTCGTCCGGGTCTTGCGCGACGGCGAAACAGAGCCGTATCATATTGAAGCCATTAGAAACGGCAAACGGGTATATATTGGCTCCGGGGATAAAATCGTGGCCAGGGGAGTGCATGTTTACAGCATTACCTATGAGACTGACCGGCAGATAGGGTTCTTTAAGGATTTCGACGAACTTTATTGGAATGTCACCGGTAACGGCTGGGATTTTGCCATAGAGACCGCTCAGGCTACGATAACCCTGCCGGGCGAGATATCCGGCAGGATCAGATCGTATGAAGCCTATACCGGGCCGGCGGGAGCAAAGCTGAAAGACTATTCCGCTTTCATAGACGACAGCGGCAGGATCGTATTCACCGCTACAAAGCCGTTGGCTCCGGCAGAGGGATTGACCATCGCGATCACCTGGCCAAAAGGATATATAGCCGAGCCGCCTTTTGAAAAAAAGGCGTTATATTACGTGCGCGATAATGTTCTTGTCGTGACCGGCTTGCTTGGTTTTGCGCTTTTGACCGGGTATTATCTGTTCGTCTGGTCTTTGTTCGGCAGAGACCCCGTAAAAGGCACGATCATACCTTTATTCAAGCCCCCTGAAAACATCACTCCCCAGGCCGCGCGGTATATAATGAAGATGAGCTATGACGCCAAGATATTCGGCTGCGCCGTCATCAACATGGCAGTGAAGGGATTCCTTACGATACAGGAGGAAAATTCCGTTTTTACCCTGAAAAAGACCGGGGCAGGCTCATCAAACCTAAGCGCTGATGAGCAGGAGATAGCAAAGGTCTTGTTATCAGAGAACGAGATCGTGCTGGATAACGCGCGCCATTCTGCTGTAAGCTCTGCGATCCAGTCCCTTAAATATTTCCTCAAAAATAATTATGAAAAAGTATACTTCTTGACCAATATCAAATATTTCGTGCCGGGCATAGTGATCTCTGCGGTGATGCTGGTAGCCGGCGTATTTATCCAGGCAGGCCCTGATCTTCCTGTTGCAATCTTCATGTCAGTCTGGCTTACATTCTGGAGCTTCGGCGTGTTCTTCCTTATGATAATGGTGGTTTCCGCGTGGAAAGGATATTTGAACTCTTATGCTAAATCGGCTTTTTTGCTGGGCCAGGCTGTATTTATCAGCTTGTTTTTTGTCCCGTTCGCATTCGGAGAGCTGTTCGGGATATCGATGCTTGTGAGTGCGACCGGGATCGCGGTTCTGCCGTTTTTGGCGCTGTTTGTTCTGACGAATCTGTTTTTTTACCATCTCCTTAAAGCTCCTACTTTGGCCGGCAGGCGGGTTATGGATAAAATAGAGGGTTTTAAGATGTACCTCGGCACCGCTGAAAAAGACCGTTTGAACAGCTTGTACGGAGCGGATATTACCCCGGAGATATTCGAGCGCTATTTGCCCTATGCCCTGGCGCTGGACGTCGAGCAGGCCTGGGCTGAAAAATTCGCTTCAGTGCTGCATGCAGCCGGAAAGGAGGGCGCGCAGTATCATCCGGCATGGTATTCAGGCGCCGCCTGGGGCAGGCTTGGCGCTGCAGGTTTCGCTTCAACGCTCGGAAGCTCTGTTTCCGGGGCTATATCTTCCGCTTCTCATGCCCCTGGTTCAAGCTCGGGCTCAGGCGGAGGAGGCAGTTCCGGCGGCGGCGGCGGAGGAGGCGGGGGCGGAGGATGGTAAGCAGCCGGCTTAATTTTTTAATCCTTGAGGCGCGCTGGAATTCATGATACAATCCCGGTATGTTTGACCTGATCTCGCCTTTTTTTATTTTTGTTTTTGGCGCCCTTGTGGGCAGTTTCCTGAACGTCTGTATCCACCGCCTTCCAATCGGCGAATCTATCGTCTGGCCTGCTTCTCACTGTCCGAAGTGCGGGAAAGCCATCCCCTGGTATCTGAATATCCCTCTTGTAAGTTATCTTTTTCTTTTGGGCAAATGCCGCTATTGCCGTAAAAAAATATCACTGCGTTACCCTGTCGTGGAACTTATAACTGCGTGCGCGTTCCTGGCTGTCAGCCGCGCGTACGGCATAGGCCTTGATTCTTTCATTTATATCGTTTTTATCTGCGGATTGATCATAGCCACTTTTGTAGACCTGAAGCATCGCATTATTCCCGATGAGATCTCGGTCGGCGGAGCTGCTGCCGGCTTTTTTTTATCCTGCGTCAAAGGCGTGCATTTACAGCCGTTCCATTTTAACTTCATGCCGGCGCTGGATTCTTTCCTGGGTATTATCGCC
>JALOQI010000035.1 GCA_025453435.1 Candidatus Omnitrophota bacterium | reverse complement strand
GAGGAAGCATCGTTGCCGGTTACCGAATCCGTGAGAGGATTCTGCGAGATACTGGGCATTGACCCGCTGTATATGGCAAACGAAGGAAAAGTGCTGGTGTTCGCGCCTCAGAAAGACGCGAATAAGATCATAGCCGCGATGAAAAAACACCCGCTTGGTAGAAATTCCGCTATCATCGGCCGCGTTGCTTCAAAAGGCGACCCGCAGGTCATCATGCAGACCGCGATCGGCTCCACCCGCATCATAGATATGCTCACGGGCGAACAACTTCCAAGAATCTGCTAATAAAGGAGTCGAAAAAACAGGGGGACGCTTCCCAGAAGCGTCCCCCTGTTTTTTCAAATAAAAGCGGCAAAGGGGAAAATCGATTGTTGCCTTTTGCCGGCATTTCTGCTCTGGCACCCTCTGCCGCATTTCTACTTAAAGCTTACTCCGTATTCGAGAAATGTAAATGGCTTTATTCGCCTTTGTATTGACTTTGTTCGTCTAAGCTGAGACCTCCGCAGCCGCTTCCTTGATCCCCAGATACAGATAAACAATGTATATTATCCAGTAAATAAGTCCTGCCAGAGGGATCTTCAGGCCCAGTATATCCATCAGGACCGCAAGGCTTGTGCCGGGCACAATTGCGTACGCGCCTATATTCCAGAGCTCCTTATATGCCAGCCGGGCTTTGCTGACCGCGCCGATTATCAACGATATAAGGCTGAAGATGAAAATATGCAAAGGCTTCACAATGCACCAGATGACAAACCAAAGGATCAAAAGGGCCGGAAAAACGAACCATGAGATTATCCCGAACCATGTATCAATGACCTTGGCCGTCAATTCGAACACTTTATTCTCGAAACCTATCTTGAATCCGGAATTAAACGGAGTAACGGTGAATGATTTGTTCTCCAGGTTATATGTCTTTACCTCGGCTGTGCCGCCGCGGTCTGTCTGCTTTGTCACTATCATGTTTTTGGTCAGCAGTATCATGTTCGTATACTTGTCCTGGGCTGACTTAGCATTCGCGGGATCAGGCTCTATAACAACAGCGAAGTTCTTATCATACTCTTTTACGAATGCATCCTTTGGCTCAAGGACATTTCCTTTATCCACTGCGATCGAAGGATACTGGCTCGCGATGCCTGACAGGTTATCTTTCACCCATTTCCTCGCGGCTGAAAAACCCGAGAATGTGACAACCGTGTATTTGGCCGAAACCAGAGAACTTATGATCAGCACGAATATAAGAAGGAAACCGATCGACCTGCCTGTTGACTGTTTTGCTATTTCCGGGTAGAACTTCGGGTTAAAAGCTTTGAACACTGAAAACATTTGCCCCTCCTGGTTATTCCGGTGACATGTATATGACGTTCACGCGCAGATCTCCGGTTTTATCGATCGCATCCCTGCAGGAACGCGCATTGTCCAGAGACACTTTTGTCTGCTCTTTATTCCCGTGGTAACCGCCGCTCGCCAATGCTTCCTTAAAATGCCTGATCTTGTTCTCGATCGCTCCTCTATCAGGAACGAGCCAGTTTGCCAAAAGGACTGCCCTGGTGCCTGAACTCCTGGATAAAGTCAGCACGCAGCCGATACAGTCGATATCATGCAGAAAGAATGAATTCTCCGACGTTACGGCTATGGACTCGATATTATTGCCTATTACCAACTTATCCGGCTGGACATCCTTTACTATAAAACGGACCAGGCCCTTTTCATGCCCGCTGCCGGCCGCATACATCTCAAGCACCACTTCCTGGTTGAGTTTCACGTCGAAGAACAAAGGCACGGCACCCCGTGAATAGACATCAGGGGTACTGCGCAGATTAACGCGATTTTTATACGGCGCAATATCGCGCTCCAGGTCCATAACATACGGGCCCTTCGGGTTCGGCGGGTCCGTATCCAGCGAAAACTTCGAATAATCGGACAGCACAGACGGTTTATCGCCTAAAAGGTAAGCGTTTATATACGCGTAGTAAACGGTGTTGCCCTGCGACAGGAAGATATGCGATTTCCTTCCGCAAAAGTCGAACGTGAAATCGCCTGACTTAAAAGAATAAAATTCGAACTTTATCCTGAGCCAGTCTGTCAAACTGTCTGCCTGGGAATCTATCTCGTCAATATCGGTTATGCCTTTGCACACGGGCATTATGGGCTTATTCGGGTCGCACAGACCGGCCGCCTGCAGTAATTTAAAACCGAACGAATAGAGATATTCCCATATCAGCTCCCTGTCTTTGCCGTTGCGGATGTTATAAAGCCTCAGGGTCTTTTTTTTGCCGTCGACGCGCAAAGTCAGTTTGAATTCGGCCGATGCCTGCTCATAAGGCTCTTCGTCGGGCAAATTTTCCAGAGAGTGTTTCAGCAAAAAATCAGCCATCCAGCGCATTTCCTCGGGCGCGACTTTGATATTTTTGAGCTGATCGCGCATCTGTATGACTACCGAGCCGTCGCCGGAAAGAGTGTAAGCCATCAGGTCCTCGACGCAATATTTCCCGTAGGGCGTGTTCAGGAATGAAATCCGGACGTCTTTATCGAGGGTGTTTTTTTCGAAATGCTGGCGCAAGCTCGAAACCTGGTCTTTCCAGGCAACAGACTCCTGCCGGACGGGTTTGCTTTCGACGTAAGGCCGGAAAGAGATCTCGCTCTGTGCCTGGCAGATCCCTGTAAAAAGCAGGATGAAAAATATTACCTTTACCATAAAACAATGCTTGAGGGCAGAGATAATTGCCGGAGGATGCTTATCGCCTCCTCTATGCGCCTGTCTTCTATCATCAAAGCTACGGGCAATTCTTTTGCGCTTACGCTTATGTTCAGGAAATTATAAGGGATATCAGCCGGCTCGAGAGCGGCTCCAACAAGGTCTCTGTCAGCGGCGCTGTTTATAATAATGACTTCAATGAAAGTCTGCGGGCGCTGATCTTCATGATGCGAAACGTCCTGCGCCGGATTATCAGCCTGCTGCCTGACGGCTTCTTTTTTTATGCCGCGGCTGTCGGCCTCCTGTTCCAGCAAAGCGTACGCCCCCTCGACGAAAGCCTCGGGCCCGTCTGCCAGCATCGCAAGGATCTGATCGTCGGCATACAGCTCGTATTGTTTCTTGAGCCTCATCCTTTCATTTTGTTCCATCGCCCGCCTCCTTATGCCCGGTAAGCCTTTCTATCTCCGCCAGGAGTTTCCCGAGATCGAACGGCTTGTAGATGTATGCGTCAGCTCCCAGCACCCTGCCTACGACTTTGTCGACATCAGTATCCTTGGACGTAAGCATGATTATGGGTATTTTCTCGGTCTCCGGGAATCTCCTGAGCTCTCTGCAGACCGATTCCCCGGGAATATCGGGCAGGACAAGGTCTAATATGATCGCGTCAAAATGTATTTCGCGCGCTTTAAGGATGCCGCCTTTTCCGTCGTAGGCGGCAGTAACCTCGAACCCGTTCCTGCCCAGTTCTTCCTCGAGGATATGCCCCAGTAAATGGCTGTCTTCGATCACCAGTATTTTTTTAGGAATATGCCGCTCCGTTAAAATAATGAAATCAGCTCTTTTTTGATTATTGTATACTTTTCAGAGGGCGATGTAAACTGTTTTCTAAAGCGGGGCCGATGTGGCTGTGGGCGTCGCGCCGCAGGCTGTGGGGAACTTCCAGGCCATGGGATTCAAGAAGAGATTTATCAGAAAGCACGCTTAACGAATCGCTGTGAGCTACGATCCTGCCGCGGTCAAGCACGGCTACGCGGCCGCATATCTCGATCACGAATTCCAGGTCATGGGTGGCTATTATCTTTGTAACAGGAAGTTCCTTTAGAAGGTCTATCAATTCCCTGCGGTGCCTGGGGTCCAGGTTGCTTGTGGGCTCGTCCAGAACCAGGATCTTCGGGTTCATGGAAAGCACTGTCGCTATAGAGATCCTTTTTTTCTCGCCGAAGCTCAGATGATGCGACGAACGTTTCATTGCCGGCAGCATATCCACAAGCTCCAGGGCTTTTATCACAACCTCCTGGACAGCGTCCTTGTTTAACCCCATATTGATCGGCCCGAATGCGACATCGTCAAAAACCGTGGGCATGAAAAGCTGGGCGTCAGGGTCCTGGAACACAAGGCCCACTTTGCTTCGTATAACAGGCAGATTCCTGTCGTCTGTCGCGGTCCCGTCTATGAAAACCTGTCCGCTCTGTTTGAGTATGCCGTTCAAATGCAGCAGCAATGTTGATTTGCCCGCTCCGTTGGGGCCGATCAACCCAAGCGTCTGCCCGGCCATAACGCAAAGGTCCACGCCGGCCAGCGCGCATGTCCCGTCCGGATAAGTGAAATTGACGCCTTTAAGTTCTACCACGGGCTTTCTCATAGGTTTATTATACACCGCAAAAGCGGATCATTATTAACAAAATGGCCATTGCCGCTGAAAAATACATGTCGGCCTTGCTGAATCTCCGGGTGTTGAGCGTTCGCATCTGTCCGGTATATCCGCGGCATTGCATTGCCGTATAGACGATCTCGGCTTTTTCGTAGGAGCGTATGAACAAAACTCCTACGATATTAGCAAGCGCCCTGACAGCGCGCCATCCGTGATTCTTCCACGAACGGGACCGCCTTGCAAGCTGTATCTTTTCCATCTCGTCCTCTATGACAAAAAAATACCTGTACATGAATGAGATTATCATGACCACAAGCCTTGGCATGCCGAGCCGCTCGAACGCCTTTAGCAGGTCCGTGAAATCTGTCGTGTTGATAAGAAGAATGCTGCAGAGGATCGACAGATACGCTTTGATCAGCACGTTCCACATAAGTAAAAGCCCCGTGTGCGTGACAGGCAGGCTTACAACGCCGAGGTTTAGAGTGAACATCACCACCCCGGGTTTTGCAAAAGGCACGAACAGCGCGATGCACAACACTATCGGCATCATCTCTATGGATCTTTTCAGGATGAACCTGGCAGGGATCTGCGATATGCACGAAAGGCCCGCGAGGACAAGAAAATAAAAAAGGAACGACCGCATCTGCACTGCAGGGGTGAGGACTATGAACAATATAAATGCGAAAAAGACACCGGCCTTCACGCGGGGGTCCCTGCGGTGCAGAATGCTGTCCAAACGGCTGTATTCGTCTAAAAATGCATGTTTCAAGAGCTATCCTTCTTTTTCAGTAGAGCGCCGAATCCGTAAGCGCTGCCGAACACGATCAGCGTGCCCAGGACGCCTGCGGCTGATGTCGCGAGCTTTTCGCTCTTTATTCCCGGCCAGGCATAATCAGGGACAGGCGATACCATAGCGGGTTCTATTCCGCCTTTTTCTGAAAAACCTTTATCCTCCGCCACGCGTTCCAGCCCGTCGGGAAAAGATGAAGCGAAAGGAGATATTAAAATAGCCAATAGAAGCGCGGCAAATAACCCGAAAAGCATATCTTTTTTATTCACGGGAGACCTCCGCTTTATATACAAGATCAGGCCTGACTTTGAGCACAAATGAAAAAACCAGGAATGTGATGACCGCTTCGCCTATGCCGATCAATGCGTGCACGCTTAACATTGCGGGGAAAACTGCCTTTAACGGTATAGTCCCTGAAAAAGCAAGCTGCAATGAGCACGCGCTTGATGCCAGTATAACCGACAGCCATGCGGCAACGGCTGCGCTGGCTATTATACCTTTTTTGCCCAGCATTCTGTTCAAGAGCCTGTATATAAAGTAGCCGCCCATTGTCCCGACAAATGACATATTGAATATATTTGCACCCAGGGCAGTCAGGCCTCCGTCCTGAAAGATCAGGCATTGCACCATAAGAACCACCGCTATTACAATTGCGGCCGCGCACGGCCCGAGAAATACCGCTGAAAGAACTCCTCCGAGAAAATGACCTGACGTGCCGCCTGCCACCGGGAAATTGAGCATCTGCGCTGCGAAAACGAACGCCGACATCACGCCCATAAGAG
>JALOQI010000034.1 GCA_025453435.1 Candidatus Omnitrophota bacterium | reverse complement strand
GATGCAGCCCGACGATATCGGTATCGCCGTAGACCTTAAGATCCTGGGAGAGCTGCGCGGAGGGATGCTTGCGCTTTTTTCGCAGAAGAGCGCGCTTTTACTCATAGACATACTGACCAAGAGAAAGATGGGCACCACTCAGCTTCTCAATCTTCTGGAGGCATCGGCGCTTTCGGAGAGTTCCCATATACTTGCCGGCGCATATTTGAACGCCGTGGGCCAGATGCTCGAGCTTCATCAGCTTATGCTTTCCATACCGCAGACTGTAGTGGACCGTATGGACAGGCTTAACAAACTTTTGATCCGCAGATTTGCGGATGAAGGCATCAATTATCTCCTGCCTATCGAAAACAAAATGATCATCGAGAATACCGAGATAGATCTGTTTGTGATTTTCCTTCTGGAATACGAGAGCGTCAATAAGATGCTTAAGATCGTGGGATTATGAGTAAAGAAATTCTTGCTATAGACATCGGCACGCGAAAGGTCATGGCGATAATAGCTTCGGCCCAGGGGCCTGACCTGCGGGTTTGCGACGCCGAAACCATGGAACACACATCGAGGCCAATGTTCGACGGCCAGGTGCATTCCATCGACGAAGTCGCCAGGAACGTCAGCCGCATTAAAGAGATACTTGAAAAAAGGTCCGGCAGGACCCTGGATCGCGCGGGCGTTGCGGTAGCCGGCAGGAACCTTTTGACCCGCAAGATAACCGCGCATCTCGAGAACGATTCAGTCGAAGAAATAACCTTAGATATGGTCAGGTCAGTGGAGCTTGAGGCCATAAGCAGGATGATCTCCGAATCGAAAGAAGAGCTTTCCAGGTACTATTGCGTGGGATACAGCGCGGTATATTATGAGCTCGACGGAGAGCGCCTGCAGGACCTGGCGGGCCACCGCGGTCAAAAGGTTAACGCCCATGTTATAGCGACGTTTCTGCCGAAGGTCGTGCTCGACAGCATTTTCGCCGTGCTAAAAAAGTCAGGGCTTGAGGCAGGCAATATTACGCTTGAGCCTATCGCGGCGATCAATGCGATAGTGCCTTTACAGATGCGAAGGCTCAATATCGTGCTTGTGGACATTGGCGCGGGCACATCGGACCTGGCAATATCGAGGGACGGCGTCGTATTCGCTTACGGCATGGTGCCCGAGGCTGGGGATGAGATAACCGAATGCATATGCAGTCAGCTGCTGGTGGATTTCGAGGTCGGAGAGCATATAAAGCGGGCTGCCGGCTCTTCGGAAGATATAACGTATAAAGACATCTGGGACAGGGATCATACTATAAAAAGCGCTAAAGTCCTGGAATTGATCCGGCCGGCTGTCAGGAAACTGGCGTCGTCTATCGCGGTGGCCGCGCTCGAGCTCAACGGTTCATCCCCGCAGGCTGTAATAGCAGTCGGCGGCGGATCATTGACCCCGGGCCTTCTAAAAGAACTCGCTGCATGCCTTGCTCTGCCTGTTGAAAAAGTCGGCATACGCCTTCCCGGGGCTATAAAGGGACTGGTTGACGCTACCGGTAAACTGACCGGGCCTGAAGCCGTGACCCCCGTTGGAATAGCCTGGATGACCGCCGCCGAGCAGGGCCTGAAGTTCATAGATATAACCGTGAACGCAAAAAAAGTGAAAATGCTCGACATGTTGCAGAGAAAAGATGTCCTCGGAGCACTGAGCGCCTCGGGTATTATTTTCGACAAAAAGCTTTATCCGAAAATGGGGCTTGCATTGAGCTTTGAGGTCGACGGCAGTTTCAGGACGGTCAAAGGCACTGTCGGCCGGGCGGCTGAGATCACGGTCAACGGGAAAAAGGCCGAGTCTCTCAGGGACCAGGTCAGCGGCGGAGATGTCATTGAGTTTATCGAAGCCCAGGACGGCGCCGACGCGCAAGCGGTCGTCTCGGACGTCGTGGACCTCCATCCTGTGCGCTGCATGTTCAACGATTCCCAGATATCGGTTATTCCTGCCGTTACCATAAACGGCGAATACGCAAGCCTCGAAACGCCTGTAACGGACAGAGCGCGTATAAACGTAGAGCCCGTAAACGTGCGGCAGGTCCTGGCAAAGCAGAACATTCAAACAGACAGCCTCACGGAGCGCGAGATCCTCGTGAACATCGACCGCACTCCCAGGGTCCTTTTGCAGAGGAATTATACGTTAAAAGTCAACGGCAAGGCCGCAGGGCTTGACGCCCGGGTTTGCTTCGGGGACATGATCGAATTTTCCAGGGAACAGCCGACGTCCTACCGCATAAGGGATGTAATAGATATCCCCGAGGCCGCAGATGCCATCAAGATCAATGTCAACGGCCAGGATATAGAAGTATATATTTCCGCCTGCCAGGTGTTCATGAACGGCAGCCAGGTCCGGCCGGATGAATTTCTTATTGACGGGGCCGATATTAGCGTGTATTATTCAAAGCGTCGCGAAGCGATGCTTTCCGATATATTCAAATACATAAACGTTGATACCGCCGGGGTGCTGGGCAAACGCATGAGTTTTTTTGTGGATGACGCGCCGGCAGGGTTTACGACCAACGTCTGCGACGGAGCGCGCGTTCGGATATTGTTCGAGGAAAGAAATTAGAACGGAGGCCTTAAATGAAGATACAGAATTATATGGAAGACGTTGTGCAGGATGAACTCGAGTTATTGCTGTCGGAGCGCGATAATATCTGCAAATGCCAGAAGTGCAAATATGATATGATGGTCATGGCGCTGAATAAACTGCCGCCCCAGTATGTGATCACCAACCGCGGCAGGCTGTATACAAAACTGACCGAGCAGGAGGCTCAGTTCAAGGCCGATGTGGTAAAGGAATTGACCAGGTCAATACTCAAGGTCAGCAGGAATCCTCAGCATTGAGAACAGGAACCGGTTTGGAAGATAAAAACCCTCAGGTCAAAGGAAAGATATTCGGGGATGAGAAAGATCTTGCAAAGATCGTCGCATTCGTCAACCAGCGCTTCGGCATCGACCTTGCCTACTACCGCTTGAGCTTTTTATACAGGCATATGCGCGGCAGGCTGCTGGATGCCGGGTGCAAAGATTCTACCGAATATATAGCATTGCTTAAAAGGGATCCGGATGAATTCCAGAAGTTCCTGGAGACCCTTTCGATAAATGTAACGCATTTTTTCAGGGACATCGAGGTATTTGATTCTTTCAGCCAGAACGTAATTCCGGAACTTCTAAAACGCAAAGAACTCAGCGGCGAGCGCAGCTGCATACGCGTGTGGTCGGCAGGCTGCGCTTCAGGCCAGGAGACATACTCTCTTGCTATAATGTTCCTGGAGGCTTTGGGTAGATCAGTGGATTTCCGGATAACCGGCACTGACGTAGACCCGGATGCTTTGAAAAAAGCCGCCGAGGGCGTATACGACGAAAGGTTCTTCCGCGAGACGCCAAAGAAGATACTTGATAAATACTTCACGCTCCTTTATAATAAGGCTTATCGTGTAAACGATGAGATAAGGGCGTTTGTAAAGTTCGAAAAGAACAACCTGATAACCGACGAGCCCCTGCGCCATGTCGACGTCATCTTCTGCCGCAATGTCTTGATCTATTTCAACCGGGCTCAGCAGGACCTGATATTCTCGAAATTTTTCTCGGGGCTCAACACGACGGGTTATCTGGTTGTGGCGAAGGTGGAAACGATCTGGGATAAGGATAAGTTCGCAAGCGTTGATCTGGGCTCCAAGATATATCAAAAAGCACAATAAAACAGGGAGGTAGCAATGGCAAGAGTATTAGTGGTGGATGATGCGCTTTTCATGCGCAGGATGCTTTCCGATATTCTGAAAAAAGAAGGCATAGAGGTCTGCGGCGAGGCTGAGAACGGCAAGGACGCAATTGATAAATACCAGCAGCTCAAGCCCGACCTTGTCACGATGGACATCGTCATGCCCAAGATCGAGGAGATCGACGGCATCGGCGCGGTCAAAGAGATAATGAAGGTCGACGCGCAGGCAAAGATAATAATGGTTTCGGCCATGGGCCAGCATTCCCTGGTGGTAGAGGCTATTCAGGCCGGCGCAAAAGACTTTGTAACAAAACCATTCCAGCCGTCAAGGGTCATAGAAGCCGTGAAGCGCGCACTGGGAGGATAATGGATAAGGTCATGGAGAGCACTCTTATTGAAGTCCAGATGGGTAAGATGGAACTCGCGCAGGCTCCGGACAGGCTTATAACCCGGGGCTTGGGATCGTGTCTTGGGATCACTTTCTATTCCCCCGTCAACAAGATCGGGGCGATGGTGCATCCCATGCTTCCTGATATCGACAAGTCGAAGATAAAAAGCAACCCCAGCCGTTTCGTCAATTCCGGCATAATCCTGGCCTTGCAGGAACTTGAAAAAAGAAGCTGTCCGCGCTCCCTTATCGAAATAAAACTTTTCGGCGGGGCGCATATGTTCAGTTTCATAAATACCGACAGCGCTTTGAACGTCGGCCAGAAGAACATAGAGATGGCGCACGCGATCCTCAAGGACCTGAATCTGAAGGTGATAGTCGAAGAGGTCGGCGGGACATTCGGCCGGACTATAGAACTTGACACCGAGACCGGCAAGGTCCTGGTCAAAACCGTCTCCTGGGGCGAAAAGGTAGTATAAATGGATAAGAAGATAAAAGTCCTGGTGGTGGACGATTCGTTCTTGATGCGAAAGGTCATATCCGACATCATAAACAGCGATCCTGCCTTAGAGGTCGTAGGAAAGGCCAAGGACGGCCAGGAGGCGCTGGATAAGATAGCTTCCCTTAGACCGGACGTCGTTACCCTAGATATAAACCTCCCTGTTGTCGACGGTATAGATGTCCTGGAAAAGGTCATGCAAAACTGCCCTACCAGGGTCATAATGTTCTCCGCATACAGCCGAAGCGGCGCGAATGCCACTATCCGGGCGCTTGAACTGGGAGCGGTAGATTTTATAGCCAAACCTTCCGGAGAGATATCTCTCGGCCTGGATAAACTGACCGAAGAGATCACATCCAAGATAAAGCTTGCCGCAGGCGTGAATCTCGACAGATATCTGACGCCTGCAGGGCAGGCGCCTGCGCCGGCGGTCAAAGTGGCAGTCCCGCAGGTCAGAGAGCTCGTTATCATAGGCGCATCCACAGGCGGGCCCAAGGCCATACTTGATATCATGCAGGGGCTGGGCGAGAAGAACATGGAGGCGTGTTTTATTATCGTCCAGCATATGCCCAAAGGTTTTACTTTGAGTTTTGCCGAGCGCATTTCCTGGCAGTCAGGCATGAGGGCAAAAGAAGCCGAAGAGGGCGATGAGCTGGGCGAAGGCAAGGTTTTTGTGGCTCCGGCAGGATACCATCTGACGCTTGAAAACAGCGGCCCGAGCGTAAGGGTGCGGCTCAATCAGGACGCAATGGTCAATTTCGTCAGGCCTTCTATAGACGTCACGATGTTTTCGGCGGCCGAAGTTTTCGGCGATAAATGCCTGGCGGTAGTTCTGACGGGTATGGGCAAAGACGGCGCCGAAGGAGCAAAAAAAATAAAGGAAGCCGGCGGCAAGATCATCATACAGGATGAAAAATCGTCGGTAGTCTGGGGAATGCCCCGTTCGATATTCAAAGAGGGCCTGGCAGACGAGGTCCTGCCGATATCCGATATACCCCGGGCCATAGCGCGCCACGTAAGCCGCGCACTGGCTAAACACGAGGAGACAAGATAATAAATGGAAGAAAGATTATCCTATAATCAGCTGGACGTGCTTAAAGAAATGGGCACGATCGGTTCAGCCACAGCGGCTACGGCCCTGGCGGATATGCTGGCCGCAAAAGTCGAGATCGCCGTCCCTCAGGTAACGCTGGTGCCTCTTGAGAACATAAGCAACGTCCTGACGCGCATGGATGCGATGTTTTTTATCCTGGACATGGAAGTGCTGGGAGACGTGACCGGGCGGATATTTTTCCTCCTTCCGCCGGATGACGCAAAATTCCTGGCAGGGTCGCTTCTGTCAAAGCCAAAGGAAGAA
>JALOQI010000033.1 GCA_025453435.1 Candidatus Omnitrophota bacterium | reverse complement strand
GACCGATACGGCGCAGGTCATCCAGAAGCTGGGCCAGATGTCCCAGCAGATCGGCGAGATAACAGAGACCATCACGTCCATCGCGGACCAGACAAATCTCCTGGCGCTTAACGCAGCTATAGAAGCCGCTCGCGCAGGCGAGGCCGGCCGCGGGTTCGCCGTAGTCGCCGAAGAGGTCCGCAAGCTTGCAGAAGGTTCTGCCGAAGCCGTCCGCAAAATAGGCGGCCTGATCCGGTCAATACAGAACGAGACCAACCACGCCGTGGGCTCCATAGACGTAAGCTCAAAGGAAGTCCAGGAAGGCAAGGCTCAGGTTACCAAGATCTCCGAAGTTTTGAACGGAATCACAGACGCAGCCAAGAGCGCGTCGGGCGTGACAGCGGAGATCGTGGCGTTCGGCCACCAGATCATTCTGGAGGTCGAGCATGTGGTCAAGAGCCTCAATGAGGTCGTAAAGATAGCCAGGGAATCCGCGTCTACGGCGCAGGAAGTAACCTCCAGCACCGAGGAACAGACCGCGTCAATGCAGGAGATGTCAGCATCAGCGCAGGAACTGGCAAGGCTTTCAGGCGATCTGATGTCGGTTGTCAGCAAATTCAAACTGGACGTGTCCGAAGAAAAAAACGGGACAGGTGAAGGCCGTGAAAAAATGACAGCAGGGGCTGGATAAAGGAAAAGTGTTTTAATTATTTAAAGAAAGGAGCAGGGAATGAAAAGCTACACTAGGGTGATCGCACTACTGTTGGTAGCCGGTCTTGTAATATTTGCCGGCGCATGCTACGCGCAGGACTGGGGTTCGAAGGTAAAAACAGCTATAAAGATGCTCGAAGACAAGACAGCTGCGTTAGGCAAAGCTAAACTTGACGGCGGCACTTTGTCATTCGGCGAAACCGAGATGAACGGCAACTATGATGTGGTCGACGAAGTAGCGGATAACAACGGCTGCACCGCGACTATATTCGCCGCGGTAGGCGACGGATTCAAGCGTATTTCCACAAACGTCATCAAAGACGGCAACAGGGCTGTAGGCACTATGCTCGACCCCAACGGCGCGGCTATCAAAAAGATCCGCAACGGAGAGGCTTTCTACGGCGAAGCTGACATCCTGGGAGACAAATACCAGACAGGATACGAGCCTGTAAAAGATGAATCCGGAAAGATAGTGGGTGTCCTTTACGTAGGCTATAAGATGTAATTGTATCAAGATGATCTGAAGCAAAAGCTTCGCGACAGCCCTGGCCGATCTTATCGATCAGGGCTGTCTGCTTAAAAGACATACCCGATATAAGCGCGAAATAGTATTGACGAAACAGATGAATATCGGTAATATATAGCTTACCGATATTCGTTTTTTAGGCCGAATCAACTCAAGCTAACAGGAGTATCGATGAAGACGATCCTGACCGGAGGAGCCGGTTTTATTGGCAGTTGTATCCTGGCGAAGTTGAACTCCGAGGGAGTCGACGATATTTATGTGGTCGACGAACTCGGCTCGACCGAGAAGTGGCGTAACCTCGAAGGCAAGAATTTCGCGGATTATTTTGAAAAAAACGCATTCCTTGAAATGCTTGAATCAGGCCGGCTCGGCGCGTCTTTTGACCGCATAATCCACATGGGTGCGGCTGCGTCCACAACCGAAACCGACGCAGCCTTTTTGACAGAGAATAATTACAGGTATTCCAGAAGGATTTGCGAGTGGGCCCTTGCCAAAAAGATACCGTTCTTATATGCGTCTTCTGCCGCTACATACGGCGACGGCTCAAAAGGTTATTCTGACAGCGATAAAGTGTCTGTGACCTTGCGGCCTTTGAACATGTACGGGTATTCCAAACAGATGTTCGACCTGTGGCTTATCCGCAGCAAGCTTTCGAATAAAGTAACCGGCTTTAAGTTTTTCAATGTTTTCGGGCCGAATGAATACCACAAAGGCGATATGATGTCCCTGGCCTGCAAAGCGTTCGATACTGTGGAACGCGGCGAACCGATGAGGCTTTTCAAGTCATACCGGCCTGATTTCCCCGACGGAGGCCAGAAGAGGGACTTTGTTTACGTAAAGGACGCGGTTGAAATAGTCGATTTCTTCGTCAAGCACCCGGCTAAAAAAGGCATATATAACGTAGGCAGCGGCAATGCCAGGACATGGAACGATCTTGCAGCCGGGCTTTTCGCCGCAGTCAACAAAGAGTGCAGGATACAGTATATAGAAATGCCCGGGGCCATCAGGGATAAATATCAGTATTTCACCGAAGCGGACCTTACCAAGCTTCGGGCCGCGGGCTGCCGGCATGTGATGCGCACTCTTGAAGATGCGATCAAGGATTACGCCAAGTATCTGCAGGGGCGCCTGTATATATAAAGGTCTCATGAAAAGGTTTTTATTCTATCTTATCAGATGGCAGCTGAGCACGCCGATACTCTGGCTTGTAGTCAAACAGCTGGGCGTGGGGATATGGTCCACCGTCATAGCGAATCTTATCGGCGGGGCAATATTTTTCTGGGTTGACAGGTTCATATTCACATCAGCCGTATTCGAAGTCTGGCACGTCAAAGAAAAAGGCCGCTGCGATAACTGCGGCAAAGAGGCAGCGCTCTGGCGGCTGGTCAGGGCTAAAGATTACGACCGGACTGACGCAAAGCCTGTTTTTTTATGCCCGCGGTGTTCAAAGGAAAAACTCGCCCGGCTGGCTGAAAAAGGCGTAAAAGTCAGCCAGAAATTCTAAAATAAATATGATAAATGCAAGGGTCAAAGACGGGATCCTCGTCGTGAACAAGCCCGCCGGGTTCACTTCCCATGACGTCGTGGCAGTGGTGCGGCGCAAACTGAACATGCAAAAAATAGGCCACGCGGGCACACTTGACCCTATTGCCACAGGGGTGCTTGTGGTCCTTGTAGGAAAAGCCACAGGCCTTTTCGAGCGTTTTATGCGCTTTGAAAAAGAGTATGCGGCTACCCTGCGGCTCGGCGCAAGGACCGACAGCGGAGATTCCAGCGGATCCGTGGTAGAAGAGAAGGAATTCGGCCATATTACCAGGCCTATGGCCGAAACTGCATTTTTGTCATACAAAGGCAGGATCATGCAGATACCTCCTATGTATTCGGCGGTCAAGCATAAAGGCAAGAGGCTTTATCAGCTTGCGTTAAAGGGCAAAGAGGTTGAGCGCAAGCCCAGAGAGGTTACAGTAAGCGATATAAAGGTCCTGGATTTCCGGCTTCCGGACATTGATTTTTACATGCGTTGTTCCAAAGGCACTTATGTGCGCCAGCTTGGCGAGGACGTGGCGCGCGATCTGGGAAGCGTGGGCCATATATGCAGGCTGCAGCGCACAAGCATCGGGCCTTTTACTATAGAGCAGTCCGTAGGTATTGACGACATAGACGGGTCAAAGGTCCAGCCTTTCAGCGGCTAAAGAGCCGCTCCTTTTTCATCTTGCCTGAATCATTGACACCCGGGCCTTATTACTATATAATAATATGGCTAAGTTCTTTTATGTGACCCAGATACGAGCGCAAACAAAGAGATATCCATGGAATTGAATGAATTGATCCAGCAGAGGAAGATCAAGCTGGATAACCTTCGCAGTAAAGGCATACAGGGTTATGGCAAGCCTCTCCCGGGGCGCGTTGACATTGCGGCAGTCCGGGAGGCTTTTCAGGAAGGCAAAAAGGTGAGCGTTTGCGGCAGGCTGACTGCAAAGCGCGGCCACGGCAAGATCGTATTCGCTGACCTGCGCGACTCAACAGCCAGGATCCAGCTGTATATCAAGGCGGATAATGTAGGCGCGGATAATTTTGCGCTTCTTGACAATGTCGAAGTAGCGGATTTCCTGAGCATTGCCGGCGAGCTTTTCATGACGCACACGGGCGAGCAGACGGTAAAGGTCGAGCAATTCGCAGTCCTGTCCAAAGCCCTGCGGCCTTTACCTGAAAAATGGCACGGCCTTAAGGACGTGGAGGTCAGATACCGCCAGCGCTATCTTGACCTTGTGGCAAACGAGGGCGTGCGCGAAGTGTTTATCGCGCGCTCGAAGGTAATACAGTCCCTGCGCCGGACCCTTGACGAAAAAGGCTTTCTGGAAGTCGAAACGCCCATGATGCACCCTATTGTCGGAGGCGCGGCAGGCAGGCCTTTCAAGACCCATCACAACGAATACGATATAGACCTTTTCCTGCGCATTGCCCCTGAACTTTATTTGAAAAGGCTTCTCGTGGGAGGGCTCGAAAGGGTATATGAGATAAACCGCTCGTTCCGCAACGAGGGCGTTTCGATAAAACATAATCCCGAGTTCACGATGCTCGAGGTTTACTGCGCGTATTCGGATTTCGAAGGAATGATGCATTTATGCGAAAGCATGATAGTCAATATTGCGCAATCCGTGTTCGGCAAGCTGCAATTTGCATTTCAGGGTAAACAGATCGACCTTGCGCCTCCCTGGAAAAGGGTGTCGTTCGCGGATCTCGTGAAAGAAAAATTCGATATAGATCCGCAGGACAGCCCTGAAACAATGCTGGCAAAGTTAAAAGCCCGGGGCGCGGCCCGCGATACGGATAAGCTCAGCAGGACTCAGATCAACAAGATAATCGAGGACACGCTTGAATCGGAGATGTCAGTCGATCCTTTGTTCGTCACGGATTATTACACCAGCCTCTGCCCGCTGGCAAAGACTAAACCTGATAATCCGCTTTTATCGGAGCGTTTCGAGCTTTTTATAGCGGGCATGGAAGTGGGCAACGCATATTCCGAGCTCAACGATCCGCAGGAGCAAAAGGCAAGGTTCGAAGAAGAGGTCAAGGATCCCGGTGAATCAGGCGCTAAAGTCGTGGATGAGGATTATGTTACGGCTCTGGAGCACGGCATGCCAAATGCGGGCGGCCTTGGCATAGGGATTGACAGGCTGGTAATGCTTCTGACGGACCAGCCGTCCATCAGGGATGTCATACTGTTCCCATTATTGAGGCCGGGCGACAACCGGCAGACCGGCGAAGAGCGATGTCCGTAAGCGTTTTTATAGCCTGGCGTTATCTCCTTACCAAGCGCAAGGAGAAGTTCATCTCTTTGATAAGCGTTATTTCGGTTATGGGTGTTGCGATCGGCGTAATGGCGCTGATCGTCGTGATCGCGGTCATGTCGGGTTTTGACATTGACCTGCGCGAAAAAATAATCGGCAATTATTCGCATATAACCCTGGCAAAGTTCAGCGGGATGGACGACGCGGAATATAAAGATGTTCTGAAAAAAGTAAAGGCAAATCCGCATGTGCTGGCAGCGAGCCCCTTTATACAGGGACAGGTGCTTGTTTCGGAAGGCGACCGTTTCATGGCCCTATCTTTTCGGGGAATAGACACTCATCAGGAAAAGGTCACCAGCGACATTGTCAGGCGCATTAAAAGGGGAAGCCTGGACGCCCTCGATCCGGGCGGCGTGATCATCGGCAAAGAGCTCGCGCTGTATCTCGGAGCCGAGGTCAACGGCGAGCTGACGTTCTATTCCGCTACGGGCAAAACATTCACGCAGAGAGTTTCGGGGATATTCGAATCAGGCATGTACGACTATGACATGAACCTGATATTTTTCAATATCAAAAAGGCGCAGGAGATAAGCGCCTCTGCCGGCCCTTACGCCAGCGCGATGTCGATCAAGCTGGACGACGTTTATTTCGCGGATAAGGTAAAACGGGAACTTCAGTCTCGGCTCGGATACGAATACACTTATAAGACCTGGATGGAGCAGAACCAGAATTTCTTCGCGGCTTTAAAGCTCGAAAAGCTGACGATGTTCATAATCCTGACGCTGATAATCCTGGTCGCTTCATTCAACATAATCAGCACGCTCATTGTAATGGTCGTTGAAAAGACAAAGGACATAGGTATATTAAAAGCAATCGGCATGTCAGCGTCCGATATCAAGCGCATATTCATGTTCCAGGGGCTGACGATAGGTTTTGCGGGAACGTTCGTCGGAGCTGCGGGAGGGATCGGGACGCACGGTGTTCGAGGACCTTTCGGCTGCGGGAACG
>JALOQI010000032.1 GCA_025453435.1 Candidatus Omnitrophota bacterium | reverse complement strand
CCGCTTCCGCCGCCTTCAGGCCGGTCTTCTCCACCGTGGCGCGCACCACCGCGCGAACGTCGGCGGAATCGTCGACCACGAGCACGATCGCCTCTCGGGTCGTCGTGGCGAAGCGGCGCAGCAGTTCGATCAGCCGGTTCCGGTCGACCGGCTTTGTCATGTATTCCGACGCGCCGAGCGAATTACCCGGACGGCCAAGGACGCGCGGAGGAGGGCTCTCCAGAATTCCAACAAGACCCGCAGGATGAAAACAAGGTCTACGAACGCGCCCCTACGGCGCAGGAACCTCTATCTGCGCTTGCATTCAAAGTGCAATCCGACCCGCACATGGGTAAACTCGTATATGTGCGCGTTTATTCGGGCGTTCTGCGTTCCTCGAGTTACGTATACAACGCTACAAAAAATAAAAAAGAGCGCATCGGACGTATCTTCCAGATGCATGCTAATCACCGCGAGGCAAAAGAAGCAGGCTATGCCGGCGACATAGTAGCCGTTATAGGATTGTCCGATACGGGAACAGGAGATACGCTTTGCTACGAGGAAAATCCGATATTGCTGGAATCTATACAGTTCCCTGTGCCTGTCGTATCGCTTAGCATAAGCGCAAAGAGCCGAGCGGAGCAGGATAAGCTGGGCAAGGGCCTTGCCCGCCTGTCGGAAGAAGATCCGACATTCAGCGTGTCCACTAACGAGGAGACGCAGGAAGTCATATTGAGCGGCATGGGAGAACTTCACCTGGAGATCATAGTTGACAGGCTTAAGAACGAATTCAATGTCGACGCGGTAGTGGGAAAACCTAAAGTCGCTTTCCGGGAGACCATCCGCCAGTCATGCACCGAAGAATATAAACACGTGAAACAATCCGGCGGCCGCGGCCAGTACGGCCATGTGGTATTCGAAATATCCCCTGCGCCGGGCGCTGATATGGAGTTCGTTGACAGCATCAAAGGAGGAGCTATCCCCAAATCATTCATGCCTGCGGTCGAGAAAGGCGTTGTGGAAATAATGCGCCGCGGGGTGTATGCCGGATATCCGTGCGTTGACGTAAAGATAAACGTAGTGGACGGCTCTTATCACGACGTCGATTCCTCGGAACTCGCGTTCAAGCTTGCGGCCATAGGATGTTTCAAATCGGGTTTTATGAAATGCGATCCCGTGCTTCTGGAGCCGTGCATGTCGCTTGTGGTGACAACGCCCGAAGAATATGTCAACGCGATAATCGGAAATATCTGCTCAAGGCGGGGAAAGATCCTGGGAATGGAAACAAAAGGCAGCCAAAAGATCGTGTCCGCCGAAGTGCCTCTTTCGGAGATGTTCGGTTACACGTCTTCCTTCCGTTCCATATCCAGCGGCAGGGCGAACGCCTCTATGGAATTCCGCAAATACGTGGAGGTCCCGGCTGAAATAGCTAAAAAGATAATCGAGGAAAAGCAAAAGGCTCAAGAATCGTAAGCGCGACTTCTTTTGCGCCTTGGACGGTTTTATGCTAATATAAGCTCCTATGGTAAAGGAGCTTTTTTCATTACAGGCAATCAACACAATATTCAGGGCTTTGCAATACAGGAATTTCAGGCTTTTTTTCATCGGCCAGAACATCTCCCTCATAGGCACATGGATGCAGAACGTCGCCATAGGCTGGATGGTCTACCGCATGACAAATTCCGCCGCAGCTCTCGGGCTTGTGAGTTTCGCAAGCCAGATCCCGTCTTTTTTGATCACTCCGTTCTCAGGCGTTTTCGCGGACAGATGGAATAAATACAAGGTCATCCTGATCTGTCAGGTGCTTGCCATGCTCCAGGCGCTGGTTCTGGCTGTTTTGACGATCCTCGGGCATATAAGGGTCTGGGAAGTGGCAGTGCTGGGCATGACCCTCGGGCTTATCAGTTCCCTGGAAATCCCTACCCGTCACGCTTTTCTGGTAGAGATGGTTGACCGCAAGGAAGATCTGAGCAATGCCATTGCTTTGAATTCCCTCATGTTCAATGCAGCCCGGCTTATCGGGCCTACTATTGCGGGGCTTTTGATCGGCATATGGTCAGAAGGCGTGTGTTTTTTTGTAAACGCCCTCAGTTATGTCGCTGTAATATGGGCGATGTGGCTTATGCGCATCAAGCCGAAGCGGCAAAACGGAGCAACGGGCAGGCCTTTTCAGGAGTTGAAAGCGGGCATAGCTTATACTTTTGGATCAAGCCCCAGAAGATCTGTCTTATTTCTGGTAGGCCTGATGTCTCTCATAGCAATGTCCCAATCAGTGCTCATGCCTGTATTTGCCAGGGATGTGCTGAAAGGAGGCCCTTCTACGCTGGGATTTCTGGTCGGGTCGGTCGGCATGGGAGCCCTGGTAGGCGCAGCCTATATCGCTTCGCACCGCAATACAGACCGCATGCTCAATATGATCCCGATTGCAGCAGGTTTGTTCGGTATTTCTTTGATCCTGCTTTCTTTTTCAAAGATCCTATGGCTGTCCATGATCATATTATTTTTCGCCGGGCTGGGGTTCATGTTCCATATGGTCGTCAGCAATACTGTTCTGCAGACTATCACCGAAGACGATAAGAGGGGCAGGGTGATGTCTTTTTATACCATGGCTTTTATGGGCATGGCCACATTCGGCTCGCTTCTGGGCGGCGCGATCGCAAGCAAAATTGGTGCGCCAAACACAGTTTTGTGCGGAGGATTCCTCTGCATCGGGGCCGGGTTGGCCTTCAGCCGCAGGATACCTGCTCTTAAGAAAAAGGTGTCTTTTGCTTGACAGCCATATATAGTTGTGATATAGAGATATACAACAATAATAAGGAGGTGCAGGATGGGAATATGGGAACAGATACAGTTGGTTCTGGTTGAACCCGCAAAAACGGTCATTGTCCAGATACGCCAGTTTCTCGTGAATATGGTAACAGTGCTTTTTATCCTGCTTGTTGGCTGGCTTTTGTGCAAGATTCTCAAAGCCGGCGTGACGCGTTTGTGCAAATTCATGCGGCTCGACGACCTCTCCGAAAGAATAGAGCTTAACAAGCTTTTGAAAAAGGGCGGCATCGTCATGAAGCTGTCTGATCTGATGGGCGTGATATTCTACTGGCTGGGCATCGTCGTTACGCTGGTGGTAGCAGTAAACGCAATGGGCGTTTCAATAGCTTCAGACCTGCTAAACAGCATTGTCCTGTATGTGCCCAATATCATCGCGGCTATTTTTATCCTGATCCTAGGCATGTTCATCGCGACCGTGATGCGCAACATCGTCAAAACAGCGGCTACTAACGCGGGCCTTACGCACAGCCAGCTCCTGTCAAAGATAGTAGAGACGGTTGTTATAGTTTTTGCTGTCATGATGACCCTGGAACAGCTGAACATCGCTCCCAGGATAGTCGAACTGATAATCAGCATATTCCTTGCTTCTTTCGGCCTTGCGTTCGCGCTTGCATTCGGTTTCGGATGCCAGGATAGCGCTCGCAAACTCGTAAACGATATAGTGGACAAATTCAAGTCAAAAGGTTAGTTTAGTGCTTTACAGTTTCATAGACAATAAGGGAACATTCCTTGTAAGGGGCGCACACCGGTTCCAATGGTATGTGCCCCTTACTAATCCGCAAGGGTCCATCCTCAGTTCGATCGGCCCGAATCTCTCCGGAGACATCAAAAGGGATAACGACCATTTTTTGACTGTCCCGGCCAGCGCAGAAGACCTGCGCTCAAGCCCTCTGTGCCGCAGGGAATTCTTCATAAAAGCCGGCGGCAAAGTCTATCGCCTTTCCGAGGGCAAAGTCATCGCGCAGGAAACAGGCATACTTTATCAGAAACTCGACAAACAGCTCGGCAGTCTTGAAGTCAACATACTCAACTTTGTGCCTTCGGGTGCGGCTGCGGAGGTAATGCAAATATCTGTCAGCAACAATGGCAAAAAGCCGGTAGAAATTACCGCCACGTCTTTTATCCCTCTTTTCGGCCGCAGCGAGAAAAACCTGCGCGACCACAGGCATGTCAGCTCGCTTTTAAACCGCATCGAACTCAATAAATACGGCATTTTCCTGAAACCCACAATGGTCTTTGACGAAAAAGGCCACAGCATAAACAATACGATATATTATTGCCAGGGATATCAGGATAATTCTCTGGCGCCTGAGGGCCAGTTTCCCACGCTTGATATGTTTTACGGCCAGGGCGATATTTTCCATCCGGACGCCATAGAAAAAGATATAGAGCCTGCGGCAAACTATCGGCCGGAATTTGACGGCAAAGAAGCTTGCGCCGGCTTGAAGTTCCGTAAAAAGATATTAAGGCCCGGAGAGACTTCTAAATACGTGTTGATCCTCGGTATCGAAGAAAAAAAAGCGGATATAAATAAAACATTCGAAAGATTGCGGACTCCCGCATTGATACAAAAAGCTTTTTCGTCGGCTTTTGAAGGTTGGCAGGATTATCTATCTGGGTTGTCTTTTGATTTCGGCGATCCTCAGTATAACGGATGGCTTGTATGGGTAAAGCTGCAGCCGACTTTGCGCAGATTATTCGGGTGTTCTTTCCTGCCGCATTTTGATTACGGCAAAGGCGGCAGGGGATGGAGGGACCTCTGGCAGGATGCGCTTGCGCTTTTGCAAACCGAGCCGGATGCCGCAAAAAAGATCATTGAAAAAAGTTTCAACGGCGTCAGGCTTGACGGGTCGAATGCAACGATAATAACCGCAGACGGATTTCTGGCTGACCGCAATAAAATAAGCCGTGTATGGATGGATCATGGGGTGTGGCCGTATATGACATTGCGCCAGTATATCAACCGCAGCGCTGACCTGGATGTGCTCCTGCGCAAGGCCGGCTATTTCAGGGATCACCAGTTATGGCGCGCAGCAAAGAGCGACCCGGATTTCAGGCAGGATGATTTCATGCAGAGGGACCGCTCCGGAAGAAAGATTTCAGGCACGATCCTCGAACATGTTTTAGTGCAGAACTGTGTGCAGTTTTTCAATGTGGGCAGCCACAATATAATAAGGCTCGAAAACGCTGATTGGAACGACGGCCTGGATATGGCTGCCGATAAAGGCGAGTCTGTTGCTTTTTCATTCATGTACGCGCATAATCTGGCTGACCTCTGTTTTTTTCTGAGAGAATTGAAAAAAAAGCACAACTCGGTTTCTGTGTTAACAGAACTTTTGAATCTCCTGGATTCGATCAAAGACCCGATAGATTATGACAGCCCCTCGGCAAAACAAAAAAGGCTTGCGCGGTATTTCAAGGCGATAGAGCATCCAAGCGGCAAGTACGTATCTATTCCCATAGACAGGCTTATTATTGATCTGGAGTCGAAGGCAGAACATATGTCAAAGTGGCTGAGCGGCCATGAGTGGCTAAGAGAAGGCTTTTTCAACGGATATTATGACAATAAGGGCATTCGCGTAGATGGAAAGCGCGATACCGGCATGACAATGATGCTTGCGTCTGCGGTGTTTTCTATAATGTCAGGCTTAGCGTCTTCAAAACAGATCACAGCTATATGGCGCTCGATCAACCTGCATCTGAAAGACAAAAAGCTGGGAGGCTTCAGGCTTAACACTGATCTTAGAAAACCGGCCATGGACCTGGGCAGGGCATATGGTTTTGCATACGGAGACAAGGAAAACGGGGCTTTTTTCAGCCATATGAACGTCATGCTCGCCAATGCTCTCTATAGCCGGGCTTTTGTCGGAGAAGGCAAAGAGGTAATGGATTCCATTTACGCAATGGCGACATCCGACAAAAGTCAGATACCCGCTGGTTTGCCTGAATATTTCAACAACAGCGGCAGAGGTTTATACCTGTATTTGACAGGTTCAGCCAGCTGGTATATCCATACGCTCTTAGAGCAGGTCTTGGGCATAACATATAAGATGGGAAACCTTGTTCTGAAACCCGGGCTTATGCGCTCGAATTTTGCCGGTGGGGCAATAGCGGTTCAGACCACATCCTCAGGCAAAAAACTGTCAATGGTATTTCACAGCCCCAAAACCGGTACCGGCCCCTTCAGACTTGAATATGCCGTTGTCAACCGCAAAGGTTTTGAACCGGCAAA
>JALOQI010000031.1 GCA_025453435.1 Candidatus Omnitrophota bacterium | reverse complement strand
TGGCGCACAAACGGTTAAATGAGGCGGGCCTCAAAAACGGCCTTGCCGCCAGCCGATGGCCGGGGCGCTGCGAGATCATGCAAAAAGATCCGCTTATAGTTCTCGACGGGGCTCACAACGAGGCATCTGCGGGGGTCCTTGCAAAAACGCTTGCAGGTTTTAAGGCGGCAGGAAAACTCATACTGGTCCTGGGCGTATCCAGGGATAAGGATATAAAAGGGATCTGCGGGGCTCTGGCGCCTCTGTGTCAAGAGTGTATTATTACAATGGCAGATAATCCAAGAGCACTTGAGGCTTCTAAGATCGCCCAAATTCTCAAAGAGTATTCGCCGAATATCCGCGTTTCGCAGACCCGGACCGTGCCTGCGGCGGTAAAAGACGCGCTGGGTGGCGCATGCAGGAATGATCTTATAGTCGTTACGGGTTCGTTATTTATCGTAGGCGAAGCGAGGGAATTCTTAAAAAAGAAAGAAGCGTCTGCGGGATGAAATACAGCTATACTGACACGATAGCCGCAATAGCCACGTCTTCAGGGGAAGCGGGGATAGGCATAGTGCGCATATCAGGGCCCGGGGCTCTTGATATAGCCGACAGGATATTTATTGCCAAAGACAAAGCAAAACCCTCAAACTACAAAACTTACACCATACACTACGGCTGGATCTCTGACAACGGAACTGCCGGATCTGCCCTCGGCCCTGCCGCGCCGGGGATTATCGACGAGGTTTTATTGACCGTGATGCGCGCGCCTGCAAGTTTCACGCGGGAAGACATTGTCGAGATAAACTGTCACGGCGGGATCGTGGCGTTGCGCAGGGTCCTGGAGATGGTATTAGATGCCGGCGCAAGGATAGCGCAGCCGGGAGAGTTTACAAAGCGCGCTTTTTTGAACGGAAGGCTGGATCTGTCACAGGCCGAAGCAGTGCTGGATGTAATACGGGCCAAAACGGACGCCGCGCTTTCCTGCGGACTGCAGCAGCTTACCGGCGCCCTTTCTTCAAAAGTCGACGGCATGCGCCAGGCCCTCATAGAAGGGCTGTCCGTGCTCGAAGCCAATATAGATTTTCCCGAGGAAGAAATCCCGGGGTGCGATATGAGGCGCCTTAGAGAAAGCCTCTCTTTGGTCTACGAAGACCTCGGCAATATCCTTGACCGGTCAAGATTCGGCCGGGTAGTGCGCGACGGTATAAAAGCCGTCATCTGCGGCAGGCCCAATGTGGGCAAGTCTTCTTTGCTTAACGCACTGCTGCAGAAAGAGAGGTCAATAGTTACTCCCGTGGCAGGAACGACCAGGGATGTAATAGAGGATTGCATAGATATCAAAGGCATCCCGGTCAGGATAATGGACACTGCCGGCCTTCTGGAACCCAGGGACCTGGTTGAGAGAAAGGCAGTGGCCAGGGCAAAAGAATGCATAAAAGAAGCGGATCTGATTTTGCTTGTTCTAGACGGCCGCAGGGTGATAGGAAAACAAGAGAAGTCGTTAATGCGCATGATGGCGGCCTCAAAGACGATCGCGGTGATCAACAAAATTGACCTGAAACGCAGGCTTTCAAGAAAAGATATCAATGGCCATTTCCCGCAGTCGGTCGAAGTGAGCGCGAAACTGCTCAAAAATATAGAGTCCCTGGAAACGGCTATCGCCGATTTCGTGTACGCCGGCAAAGTAAATTTCAGCGAGCCTTTTTTTGTGGGTAATATGCGCCATATCAACCGCCTGAAGTCTGCGCAAAAAAGTATTGCCCGGGCCCTTGATTCGCTGGATAATGGTCTGTCAGCGGAACTGCTGGCGCAGCATATAAAGGATGCTCTGCTTGAGCTTGACGAGATCCTGGGCAGGCGTTTTTCAGAAGATCTCTTGGATTCGATCTTCAGCCAGTTCTGTATAGGAAAATAGGAGAGAGGCCATGGATACAAAAAAAATAGAGAAAGCAGTGCGAGAGATCTTAAAGGCTATCGGCGTTGATCCTGAACAGAAAGACCTGAAAGACACGCCGCGCCGCGTCGCAGAGATGTACGAGGAGATATTCGAAGGCATAGGCCGGGATCCTGCCAGAGAGCTTGAGGTGGTCCTGGACCAGAAACATGAAGAAATCGTGTTGCTCAAAGGAATCCCGCTTTACAGCGTATGCGAGCACCATCTGCTTCCATTTATTGGACGGGCAAATATAGCCTATATACCTAATAACGGCCGCGTCACGGGATTGAGCAAGCTGGCCAGGGTCGTGGATATACTCTCCCGCAGGCCCCAGGTGCAGGAGAGGCTCACGACGCAGATAGCGGATATCATAATGTCAAAACTCAAGCCTCAGGGGTGCATGGTGGTGATCGAAGCCGAACATCTTTGCATGTCCATGAGAGGAGTCAAAAAACCGGGCACTTTGACTGTAACTTCCGCGGTGCGGGGAGTATTCCAGAAGAACGAGAAAACAAGGGCGGAAACGCTGTCCCTTATGAAATAAACCGGGCTTGCATGTAAGGATTAACAAACAGCGGCAAATATAGTATAATAAGGTCATGGCATCGAAAGAAAAATCCGATATCGTATACGCTCTGGCTGATTATAAACAATTAGTCATCGGATACAGGACTAAAAACGCGCAGTTGGTCCGCCAGGCCGCTGTCTGGAAGACATGCGTTATATGGATGGGCGCGGTCGTCTTTCTGATAGCAGTCATTTCGGCCGCGGCATTTATGGATTATTCCGCCCGGATCTCATCGCAGCGGCAGGATATGTCGAATCTTGAGAATGAGGCCCGGGATCTGTCCAGGCGGCTGGAAGATACTCAAAGGCAGCTGCAAAAGACAAGGTTCGATCTTGCTCAGAAGGAAGAAGCCGTAAAACAGCTGGAAAAGAAAGCTTCTACCGCTTCGAGAAAGTTATTGGAAAAACTTTTAAAAGATCAGGAGCAGCGTTAAAAGCTCCTAAAGCATAAATTTTAAGTATAAGGAGGAAGTTATGCCGGAGAAATCCGATTCGGGCATGGATAGGCGCATATTCAAGCGCCTGAGAGTCAACCTGGCAATAGTGTTCAGGGTGGATAAGACATCCAAGATGCGCATGCAGATAGATCAAAAAGAGATACGCGCAACCATGATAGACTTGAGCGAAGGCGGCCTTTCCGTTCTGACCAATTATGACATCCCCGAAGGATCTGTATTGTCGATGAAATTCACTCTTTTCAGGGTTGACAGCGACGATGTAAGTTTTTACGGCCCGATGGATATAACGGGCGAAGTCCGCTACCATCACACGCTTGCGAATAACGAATACCGCATAGGTATAATTTTCAAGTCTATAGAAAAAGAGGACCTGGGAGAGATCAAAAATTTTATCGGAGCCTCTGCCTGACGTATTTTTAAGTATCAAGGAGCGGGAGATGATTGTCAGGAAAGTCTGTATTTTAATATTGGGGTTTATTTCGATCTGCTATATGAGCGGGTGCGAGACCGCGGGCGCATTCGGGACGAAACGCATAAGCCCTAAGGATGTGGGATATATCGTGCATTCCGGCACAACCGGAAGAAGATCGACGCCGGTTATCGTCGATCCGGCGTCAGCGGATCAACGAGAGCGGCCACAGCGTCCCTGGTCAAGATGGAAAGAGGCCTGGTCGCAGCTTTCAAAAGTCGATCCCTGGATAGAAGACAATCTCTGGTAACAAAAATCAAGTCATGCTGTTCTTGTCGCCTTCCCTGATCTCTACTCTCCTGATTTTCCCGCTGATAGTCTTGGGCAGTTCTTTTACGAATTCGATGATCCTCGGGTATTTATAAGGCGCTGTGACTTTTTTGACGTGTTCCTGCAGCTCTGTCACAAGCTCGTCGGAAGGCGGGTAATTCTTAGTAAGCACGACAGTGGCTTTGACTATCTGGCCGCGGTCAGGGTCAGGCACTGCGGTAATAGCGCATTCCAGGACAGCTGGATGCTCAAGGAGCGCGCTCTCGACCTCAAAAGGCCCGATCCGGTATCCTGAACTTTTAATAAGATCATCTGCCCTGCCGACGAACCAGAAATATCCGTCTTCGTCCCGCCATGCCATATCTCCGGTGTAATATAATCCGTCGCGCCAGACGCTTTTTGTAAGCGCGGGATCGCGGTAATATCCGTCGAACATCCCGGCGGGTTTAGTCTTATCTGTTCTTATGACGATCTGGCCCTGCTCGCCCACCTGGCAGGACTGTCCCTTATCATTTAAAATGTCTATATCATATGACGGCGACGGCTTGCCCATCGAACCCGGCCTTGGCTCCATCCACGGGAATGTAGCTATCTGGACTACGGTTTCCGTCTGGCCGTAGCCTTCCATAAGGCGTATCCCGGTCATCTTCAAAAACTGATTATATACCTCGGGGTTTAAAGGCTCGCCGGCAACGACGCAATATTTAAGTTTGCTGAAATCGTATTTAGAAAGGTCTTCTTTTATAAGATATCTGAACACGGTAGGAGGCGCGCAGAATGTGGTCACCTTGTGTTTGGATATGACCTCGAGCAGGCTTTTGGGCACGAATTTATCATAATCGTATACGAACACCGCTGCGCCCGACAGCCACTGGCCGTATATCTTGCCCCATGCGGCCTTTGCCCATCCAGTGTCTGCCACAGTCAGGTGCAATCCGTTATCCTGTACGTTCTGCCAGTATTTTGCGGTTATGATATGCCCGAGCGGGTAAGCGAAATTATGCTGGACCATTTTAGGCATTCCCGTAGTGCCCGAGGTGAAATATAAAAGCATTATGTCGGAATTCTTAGCGGCCGCCGCGCCAACGGGCCTTTTGAATTCTTGCGGCTGGCCGTCTATTCTTTCATCATACGAGATCCAGTCTTTGTAAGAACCTCCTACTACCATGCGGTGGACAAGAGATCTGGACTCTTTTCTGGCCAGGTCGACCTGCTCGAGTATCTCCTGCTCGTTTACGCATACGATCATTCTTATATCAGCGGCGTTGTTGCGGTATATTAAATCTTTGGTTTTTAAAAGATGTGTCGCAGGTATAGCTATTGCTCCCAGTTTGTGAAGCGCAAGCAGGCAGAACCAGTATTCGTAATGGCGCTTGAGCATCAGCATAACCGGGTCGCCTTTTCCTATCCCAAGGCTTTTCAGGAGGTTTGCCGTCTGGTTCACGCGGGAGTCCAGTTCTCCGAAAGTAAAAGACGCCTCGCGGCCTTTATCGTTGCACCAGACAAGCGCTTTTTTTGCCGGCTGCTCTGCCGCGAATTTCCCGGCGACGTCATAAGCGAAATTGAAATCAGGCGGAACGGATATCTTGAAGTTTTTGACAAAATCCTCGTATGATTTGAAGGATTTTTTCACGAATTTTTCTAACATATGGCTTCCTTTTTAGCAAAGGTTACGGGTCTTATATGATAAAAGCAAGGAAACGCGCGGGTTTTCCGTGCAGGGCTGTCATTGCGTGTTTTAACCCGGAATTGAAGAAAAGGGAGTCCCCCTGGTTCAGCTCAAGATCATGGCCGTCCAGCGTCAGCTTCAGGCTGCCGTCGAGCATATAAGTGAATTCCTGCCCCGGATGCGAGTTATAATGTACTTCGGAATTCGCGGGTTTAGGCTGGACGGTGACAAGGAAAATCTCGGCTTTTTTATGGACGAAATTCGAAGCGAGATCCTGATATTGATAATCCTTCCTGCGGTCTGCGGCAGGCCCTGTTTCCTTGCGGACCAGGCAGTATCCGTGCAGCCTCGGCTCATCTCCGGTAAGAATGGTCGTAAGCTCAACGTTGAACTTCTGGGCTATCTCATACAAAACACTTACCGGTATATCTTCGCCCCCGGACTCGTATTTGCCGTAAATCTGCGGCGCGATCTTGAGCGCATCCGCCAGCTGTTCCTGCGAGAGGCCGGCGATCTGGCGCAATTCTTTTATCCTCGAAGCTATTTGCCTTAATTTTTCTGGCATACTCTCTCCTGTGTTAACGGCCGATATATCTCCTAGATAATGTTTTAATGAATATTATTATAACCCAGCCTATAGCCCATCTCAAGACTTTTTGCTTTTAAGTTCCGGTTTGTTTTGCGCGCTTGACATAGCCGCAAGATTACGGTATTCTAAAGTCATGAAATCAGCAATGTCCCAAACAGCGCTTATTTCCGCTATCATCTTTTTTCTTGCGGTCTGTGTCCCCTCATCGCTCCCTGCCGAGATCATCTACCATAAAGACGGGCGTATTG
>JALOQI010000030.1 GCA_025453435.1 Candidatus Omnitrophota bacterium | reverse complement strand
CATGACCAGGATAAACTGCTGGGCGTGATAGTCGGAGAAGGCTCATCCGGCATGGCGAAGCTGTCCCATGATCCGAATTTTACCGCGGAAATATCTCAGGCAGCAGCTATAGCTTGTTCGAACGCGAGGTTATTCGTATCCTCTGAGCGCCGCAACCATGATATGTTCAAGTTCAGCGTTCTGAGCAGGGCATTGAACATCTCCGTGCACGAAGAGGAGATCGTAAAGATACTGACCCAGGGCCTGGAATGGATATTTAAAGCTGATGTATACGGTTTTTTGCTTTTGGACAAACAGGCCAGCCGTATATATATCCGCAGCAGGTTCAAGCTCAGGAAACGGGCGGCATCGCAGATAAAAAATCTGCTTGCAAAGCTGGCGTCTAATTTTATAAAGGAGAAGCTTGATATCAGCCGGCTGCAGGAGCATATGCACATGGGCCATGGCAGGACCGACCTTTGCGCTATCAAGTCTTATCTGAATGTCCCTCTAATAACTAAAGACAGGGTCATCGGCCTTCTTTGCCTGATGTCTTTCAAGAGCAATAATTTTGATTCAAAAGACCAGCAAAACCTCACTCAGGTCGCATCGCACGGCGCGATAGCATTCGAGAACGCGAGGCTTTACGGAGACCTTAAAAAAACATATTTCGGGATTGTCAGCACTTTGACTTCTGCTATCGAAGCCAAGGATCCCTATACCCAGGGTCATTCGGTCCTGGTATCGAAATTCGCATTATGCATTGCAAAGGCGATGCATCTTTCTTATTCCATGGTCGAGTCAATTGAAATAGCCGGCCTATTGCACGACCTGGGAAAACTCGGAGTCCCCGAAGATATCCTTATGAAAAAAGACAAGCTTACCATTGCCGAATACGAGGTCGTCAAATCCCATCCGGAGATAGCCCTGAAGATATTAGGTCCTGTGGAGTTCCCATTGTTTATCGAAGGCACGGGTTCGGGTGAGGCCAGGCCTGAGATGACTTTGAGCCTGTTCGAGAAGGCCGACCTCTCGGAAGAAGTCAAACTGATGATCTTTCATCATCACGAGAAATACGCCGGAGGGGGCTATCCTAAAGGGCTCAAGGGTGAGGAAATCCCTATAGGCGCGCGTATCATGGCAGTCGCCGATACGTTCGAGGCGTTGACCGCTGACCGGCCTTACCGCAAGGCATTCCCGGTCGAAGAAGCCTGCAAAATACTTCAGAAGGTCAGCGGAGAACAGCTGGACCCGCGGATAGTCAGCACGTTCATGAAGGTCCTGAAAGAAAAAGGTATAGAGTACCTGCGCAGCGGCGGCATAGAGATACGTCTGTAAACATAAGGAGAGGGCAAATGCTTGCGATCACCCTGTTGGTTGTTTTTCTGGCGTCGATGTTATATATCGGCCTGTGGGGCATGAAGAAGACATCGACTTTAAGCGATTTTTTCCTCGGAGGCAGGACAATAGGACCCTGGATATCGGCTTTTGCCTACGGCACAACTTACTTCAGCGCTGTTATATTCATAGGTTTTGCGGGCAAGCTTGGATGGGGTTTTGGCCTGAATGCCCTGTGGATAGCCGCAGGCAATGCGTTTATCGGTTCCCTGCTTGCATGGTTTGTCCTGGGCAGGCGCACGCGCCGCATGAGCCAGAACCTCGAATGCATGACAATGCCGGAGTTCCTTCATGAAAGGTTCGGCGGCAGATATTTGAAGATAGCCAGCGCAATAATAATATTCGTTTTCCTTCTGCCTTATTCAGCCTCTGTTTTCAAAGGGCTGGGCCATCTTTTCGAGGCGGCATTCCACATGCCGTATGAATATGCTCTGCTTATTATGATAGGTATTACAGGAATATATTTGATAATGGGCGGTTATTTCGCAATCACTCTGACTGATTTTATACAGGGCATGGTAATGCTTGTCGGCTCTATTGCTATGGTGAGCATCCTGGTAAGTAAGGCCGGAGGGTTTGGTTATGTCCTGGGTTCATTGCCGGATCTATACATTCAGCATGTCCCTGCGGCAAAACAGCCCAGCCTGTGGCTGCTCGCGGCTCTGGTATTCATGACAAGCTTCGGGCCGTGGGGCCTGCCTCAGATGGTCCAGAAATTCTACGCCATAAAAGACGAGAAGATGATCTACAAAGCGGCTATTGTTTCAACCCTCTTCGCCATAGTTATAACATTCGCGGCTTATTTCACCGGAGCGTTGTCCCATGCGTTTAATTCCACAGTGCCGTTGACAGCAAGCGGCAAACCCGCATTTGACCAGATCATCCCGGGCCTTCTCGTAACGCATCTGCCGTCAATCCTTATGGCTGTCATATTGCTGCTTGTGTTGTCGGCTTCCATGTCAACGCTTTCTTCGCTCGTGCTTGTCTCAGCTTCGGCTATTGCAATAGACCTTTACAAAGGCCATGTGAATCCGGCTATTTCAAAAGAGAACTCTTTAGTCATGATGCGGTTCTTAAGCGGGGTTTTCATCGTAATATCATATTTTATCGCCCGTTATGATTTCGCTTTTATCGTGACCCTTATGTCTTTGTCCTGGGGCTGCGTCGCAGGCTCGTTCATGGCGCCGTTTTTATACGCATTGTACTGGAAAAAAACGACTTTGCTCGGCGTGCAGGCAGGCATGATAACAGGATTGACCCTGGGTATTGTGCTGTTCTTCGCTTTGGGGCAGAACAATTCTCCTATCGCTTCATCTATCGCGATGATCGTGCCTTTTGCCGTAGTTCCGGCAGTGAGCGCAATAACGAAAAAGCCTAATGCCAGGATCCTGGAAAAGGCTTTTGCCGGAATAGCCAAATAATAAAGGATATCCGAGCCTGATGGCGCGCGCACGGGCGATCGCCCTTAAAGCAATAATCATTTCCGCTTTTTTACTTGGAACCGCCTGTTTTTTCTCAGGCCCGCTTGTGATATCCGCGTTGAGCAGGGCAATAGACAAAAATCTTCCCGGTTCCCGAACCCGTATAAAAGCCTGTGTGTTATGGCCTCCGGGCCATTGCAGGATTACGGGCATAGAGATCAGGCGCAATAAGGCATACTACGTTTCTATCCCTCAGCTTATTGCACGCTTCGGTTTTTCATTCACCGACCGGCTGCCGTTTTGCGATTTATCTCTTAAAGGCCCGGCTGTAGGCCTGGATCTTCCGGGGATCCCTTCGGCAGATATATTGCGCACGGGCGATAGAGGGCCGGGTAAAGGGTTTGCGGTAAGAAAATTGAATGTAGACGGTCTTACCGTGACCGTCAAGACTGCGGATGCGTCAGTAGATGCGCAAGGAGCTTTTGCGCTGGACCTCCGGGCAGGCCTGATCGACTGGGTGGATCTGGATTCAAGGTCTTTTGAATTCAGGCAGATCAAGGGCGGGGGTGCCAGGCTATCCCTTGTCCGGGGCGGCCGGGGTGATTTACATATCGAAAAGCTCTCTGCGGGAAAGCTCAATGCGCGAAACATAAAGGCCCGGCCTTTTCTCTCGGGCCGGCAGGTTGATCTGCAGGATGCGTCATTTGACCTGTTTGAAGGGATTGTCAGCGGAAGCGGCCGAATAAACCTGCAAAAAGGATTAGCATACGAAGCTTCGATTAAGGCCTCCGGCATTGATATGGCCCTGTTCATAAAGGATTTCGATCTGAAGAAAAAGATAGAATTAAGCGGGAAAGCCCAGGGAACGTTGAATGTAAAGGGATCCCTGCAAGGCGTTGAATCGGTTTTTGCCGATATTAAAACAGCTGATCCCGGCGGAATCTTTAATATCACGGACGAATCTATAATAGATGGGCTTGCCAAAAGATCCGGCCAGGCTAAAGATATTATACGTTCAAGTTTCACCGATTACCATTATGAGAGCGCCCAATCGCGTCTTACTACAGAGGGCCGCAAAGTCGTGCTGGATACTGTTTTTGAAGGAGTAACCGGAAAAAGAACGCTGAAAGTCGTATTACACGATTTCGCAATACAAGGAGGAGTGAAATGAAAAAAGCTATTGTAATGGCGGTTATATGCATAATAATTGCTATAGGCTGCGCGCGCGTGCGCGTTGAAGCTCCGAAAGAAGCGTTCAAGGTAGACATATCGATGAGGCTGGATGTTTATCAGCATGTGGCAAAAGATATAGACAGCATCGAATCATTGGTATCGGGCCAGCCTAATGAAAAAACGTCTCCCGGCCAGCAGGGCAGTTTAAATTTCTTTGTGTCGAATGCCTGGGCGCAGGAAAACCTGCCTCAGGAAGTAGAACAGGCAGCGTTTCGCCGCAGGGACAGGAGGCCTGAGCTGTCCCGGTATGAATCAGGCGGAATAATAGGCGAGAATAGCCTCGGCCTGGTCGAGATCAGGGATCCGGCCAGAGCTGATCCGCAGGCCCAGTCTGTTGTGCGGGACGAGAACGCTGACCGCATGGCGATCTATGAAGCAGTCGCGCGAAAAAACAGCACGTCAGTTCCGGAAGTTCAGAAGCTTTATGCCTCAAGGCTCCAGTCAGACGCTCCGGCAGGAACGCCTGTCCAGGTCGGCGGCATATGGACCGTAAAATGATGCACAGGCGCTGCAAGGTCTTTTATGGGATATAAAGCCAGGGTATATTATCATCACACGGATTGCGGCAAGGTGGTCTATTATGCCAATTATCTGCAGTTCCTCGAGGAGGCCAGAACGGATTTTCTGGAGCGCAAAGGCATAAGCATAAAAGACCATATAAAGCAGGGCCGGTTCTTTGTTGTCAGCCGCCAGGAAATAGATTACGAGCTTCCCGCGTATTACGCTGACGTGCTGGACATAAGCACAGAGGTCAAAGGTGTTTCAGGCGTCAGGATAGACCTCGAGCACGAGATACGCAACGGTTCTCAAGAATTGATAGCACGGGCCAGGACCGCGCTGGCTTTTATAAATACCGATTTCAGGCCATGCGCTATACCTGAGTCTCTCAGGGAAAAACTTTTGAAAGATTAATATAAGGAGCCGCATTCTTATGTTGAACCGCGAAGAGATCAAACGCCTGATAACAAAACAAGAGCTTGTATCGGGTTATATAGATCTGGATACCCAGCTGACCCCCAACGGAATTGACCTGACCGCAGCCCAGATCCATGAGTTCGAAGGAGCAGGCAGGCTGGACTTTTCGAACAAAGAAAGGGTTCTGCCGCAGTACAGGCAGATGCGGCCGGAAAAAATAAAAAGCGCTGATAAATTCGGCTGGTGGCATCTGGAGCGGGGCGCATACAAAATTGTTACGAACGAATCGGTGTGTCTGCCGCGCGATCTTATAGGCGTCGCTTTTCCCCGCAGCTCGCTTTTGCGCATGGGCATTTTTACGCAGACAGGCGTATGGGACGCAGGCTTCAAGGGTAAAAGCGAGTTTATACTCATAGTCGAGAATCCCCTCGGAGCTGATATAAAACAGAATGCAAGGGTTGTCCAGCTTATGTTCACTAAGATAACAGAGACGGAAACCGGATATAACGGTGTTTACCAGAATAAATAGGCGGTAATCGTGAACAAAATTTTCGCCGTAATTGCGGGCGCAGCCGGCATCGTGCAAATTCTTTCTTCCGGCGCATCGGCTGACGTGGCGTATCTGGCTAACGGCAGGCAGATGGAATGCATTGTGAAAATAGAGAGCAATGATTACGTTGAATTCGAGGTCGAGATCGGGACCATACGCCTGCGCAGGCCGGAGATCAGCCGGATTGAAAGATTTTCGCCTGACGAAAACGCCGATATGATCGAAGAGTGGCGCAAGCGCAAAGCCAAAGCGGAGGTGGCGCGCAAGGCGTGGCAGGAGGCTGAAAAAGTAAGGCTTGAAGAAGAGCTCAAACGCCAGGAGCTTTTGCCTAAAAAGGTCGACATAAAACATGAGAACGGCCACATGATAGCCAGCGCAAAAATAAACAAGACGCTTTCTGTTAATCTTCTGGTTGATACCGGCGCCTCTCTTGTCGTATTGTCCCGGCCGGCAGGAGAAAAACTCGGTCTTGTCACGGCTGCGGACACGCCGGAGAATAAAAAAATAGACCGCGTCCAGCTGCAGGTGGCTGACGGAAGGAAGATCCAGGCTAAATACGTGCTGTTAGACAGCGTTCTTGTTCAGGATGCCGAAGCTAAAAAAGTCGAGGCCGCTGTTTTGCTCGACGATAAAGCCGAGATCCTTTATGACGGGGTCCTGGGAATGTCTTATCTGAAACAGTTCAACGTTAATTTCAACAACAAAAGCAACAAGCTTATACTCGAAAAACTGCAGTAGCGTTTATGAACAAGCGGGGGCCTATATGAAATCCTACACTCACTATCTCTGGTTCAACACTGAAGAGCGTCAGGCGTTCATCAATATAACGTCTCTGGTAGAGGAGGCTCTGCAGAAAAGCGGCATAAAAGAAGGCCTGTGCCTTGTCAACGCAATGCATATAACCTCAAGCGTTTTTATCAATGACGACGAAGGAGGCCTGCATAAGGATTTCAGCCAGTGGCTTGAGAAACTGGCGCCTTACGGGAAAGACAAATACAGCCATAATCTGAGCGGCGAGGACAACGGCGATGCGCATCTCAAAAGAACGCTGATGGGCAGGGATGTTGTGGTTGCCGTAACCGCGGGATCCCTGGATTTTGGGCCGTGGGAGCAGATATTCTACGGCGAATTCGACGGACAGCGCAAGAAAAGGGTCCTCATA
>JALOQI010000029.1 GCA_025453435.1 Candidatus Omnitrophota bacterium | reverse complement strand
GCAGCAGGATCGCCGAAAGCTCAAGCAGCGTCTCGATAATTGATTTTCTAAGAGGCAAACGCCAGGCGTTCGAGCGGCCGTGGTTCCAGGCCCAATTCGACAATAAAAGATCCCGGGAACTCGACGGGGTCAAGGCTATCACCGGAGCCACTATTTCATCAAAAGCGGTAATAGATTCGGTCAAACTCAAAGCATCGCAAATATACTCAGAGCTTACAAATGGACGATAAACTCAAAGTTTGCGCGTCTCCCCATCTTCATACGCGGGAATCGGTCGGCAAAATCATGTGGCTTGTAACAGCAGCCCTTTTGCCGTCGGGCATTGCCGGAGTTTATATATTCGGATTCCCGGCCCTGTGGACAATCCTTATTGCGACACTTTCCGCAGTTGCGACGGAATGGGCAGTGCAGGCTGCGACAAAGCGTAAAACAACTATTTCTGACGGATCAGCTGTTTTGACCGGGATACTGATAGCGTTCAACCTGCCTCCGAATTGCCCTTTCTGGATACCGATAGTCGGCTCTTTTGTCGCTATAGCCATAGGCAAGCAGATTTTCGGGGGATTAGGCCAGAACATCTTCAATCCTGCGCTCGTGGGCCGGGCATTCCTTGTGGCATCCTGGCCCCAGCATATGACCGCTTTCACAAAACCGCATTCTTATAACGCCGTTACAGCGGCCTCGCGATTTTCTTATGACGCAGTGACGCAGGCGACTCCTCTTTCGCTTCTAAAAGAAAATAAGATTATCGAGAATATTTCATACCTTGATCTGTTCCTTGGGAACCGCGCGGGCTGCATCGGAGAGGTGTGCATCGCCGCTTTGATTATCGGGGGGATATTCCTTCTGTGGCGGCGCATTATCACCTGGCATATACCCGCGAGCTTTATAGCGACGACAGGTATTTTTTGCTTTGTATTCTCCGGCAAGACCATGTTATCCGGGGACTGGCTCTTTCATATATTATCAGGCGGCCTTTTCCTCGGAGCTTTATTCATGGCCACTGATTATGTAACGTCTCCCCTGACGGCAAAGGGGCAGTTGATATTCGGCACAGGCTGCGGCCTTCTTACGGCTATCATAAGGCTCTGGGGAGGGTATCCCGAGGGCGTTTCTTATGCCATACTGATGATGAACGCGGCAACGCCTTTGATAGACCGCTATACTAAAACAAGGATATACGGGACAGGAAAAATATTGCCGCCCGGACACGCATGATGAAAAATCTTATCCAGGAATTCGCCAAAGGCATAATTAAGGAAAACCCGACTTTCGTGCTTGCGCTTGGGCTGTGCCCTACGCTTGCAGTCTCGGTTTCTATTTCAAACGCGATCGGCATGGGTGCTGCAGCAACGTTCGTTACAATATTTTCAAATATCATCATCGCCTCGATCAAAGGAATTATCCCGGACAGGATACGCATACCCTGCTATATTGTGGTAATAGCTACATTTGTTACGATAACCGAACTTGCCATGAAAGCTTACTTTCCTCCTCTCAATAGAGCTCTGGGCATTTATGTGCCCCTCATCGTGGTTAACTGTATAGTCCTTGGCCGCGCTGAGGCATTCGCTTCGAAAAATTCCGTCATGGCATCTTTATTCGACGGCATAGGCATGGGCATCGGATTCACGCTTGCGCTTATACTTATATCCGCCATCAGGGAGTTCCTGGGTTCCGGCAAACTCTTCGGCTTGACAGCGCTGCCAGGATTCGAGCCTGCGCTTGTGATAGGCATGCCTTCGGGAGCTCTGTTGGTCATAGGCCTTCTGCTTGGATTTTTTAACGTGCTCAAGGAAAGAACAAAATGAACGCGACACAATTTCTGATCATATTCATATCTAACGTATTCATCTACAACGTCATCCTTTCCAGGTTCCTGGGGCTGTGCTCATTTATCGCGATTTCAAAAGAGACAAAACCCGCGCTGGCCATGAGCCTGGCAGTCATGTTTGTGACGACAATGTCATCCATAATAACATGGGCTATATACCGTTTTCTGCTAATGCCCTTCAACATGACTTATTTGCGGACTATTTCTTTTATCCTTGTGATCGCCTCTTTTGTCCAGCTGGTCGAAATGATCATCCGCAAGGTTGCCCCCGCTTTATACAGGTTCTTCGGCATCTATCTGCCTCTGATTACCGTCAATTGCGCGGTGCTGGGAGTGGCGGTCTTGAATTCTGAAATGTTCTTCGGCAAAGAAACGCCGGTGCTCGCCAGTTTCGTATATTCGGCTTTCCAGGGCATTTGCGTGGGGCTGGGGTATACGCTTGCAATGCTTTTGATGTCCGCTATCAGGGAAAGGCTCGAAACTGCGGCCACGCCCAAGGCCATGAAAGATTTTCCATTAGGATTTATTATCGCTTCTATAATGTCCATGGCGTTCATGGGCTTTAACGGGTTCAGGTTCTGATATGGATATATTGACTCCTGTTATCACGCTGGGCGTTCTTGGCCTCATATTCGGGGTCGGGCTTGCGGTCGCTTCGAAGAAATTCGCCGTAAAAATGGACCCGCGGCTTGAGAAAATACACGGCCTTTTACCCGGAGCGAATTGCGGGGCTTGCGGAGGCGCCGGATGCTTCGGGTTTGCCGAAAGCGTTCTGTCCGGAAAACTGCCGGTGGATTCCTGCAGAGTAGTTGACGATAAGAACAAAGAAGAAATAGCCAAGGTGCTGGGACAGAAGATAGAGAACAAAGCAAGAAAGATCGCGGTCCTGCACTGCAGCGGCGGCAATAAAGTAAAAAACAAATATGAATATTCGGGTCTTATTGACTGCGTAGCCGCGAATACTCTTATGCACGGGCCAAAGCTTTGTTCTTTCGGCTGTATGGGCCTTGGCACCTGCGTTAAGGCCTGCCCCTTCGGAGCGCTCTCTATGTCCTCACAGGGACTTCCTCTGGTGGATGCCGCTAAATGCAGGGCGTGCAATAAATGCGTCACTGCCTGCCCTAAAAAACTTTTCAGCCTTTTAACGGTCACCCAGCCCGTTTATGTCGCATGCAGATCGCTCGATATCGGCAGGGATACAAAGGCCGCGTGCAGCACGGGATGTATCGGCTGCAAGCTCTGCGAAAAAGCATGCAAGTTTGACGCTATCCATGTTACCGACAACCTTGCTGTGATCGATTACCACAAGTGCACGTCGTGCAAGGAGTGCGTTAAGGCCTGCCCGTGCAAGACCATACTCATACGCGAGGAAAAATCATGAATATAGCCGTTTTTGCATCCGGAACAGGAAGCAATTTTTCAGCCATAGCTCAAGCTGTAAAACGCAAAAAACTTGCCTGCGGGCTAAAACTGCTTGTCTGCGATAACCCGAAGGCAAAGGTCATAGATAAGGCGCGGCGGGCCAAAGTTGAGGTATTGATCGTTGACAGGGAAAAATTTCCCTCGAAGCGGGAATTTGAAGCTGTGATCATTTCCCGGCTTAAAAAAGATGCGATTGACCTTATAGTCCTGGCAGGATTTATGAGGATATTGAGCCCTGAATTCGTCGAGGCTTTCAAAGGCAGGATAATAAACATTCATCCTTCGCTTCTGCCCTCTTTCAAAGGCTCAAACGGCATACACGACGCATATGACTATGGCGCAAAAGTGACCGGGGTCACGGTGCATTTTGTGGACGAACATATGGACCACGGACCGATCATTCTTCAGAAAGCCATTCCTATCAAAGAAAACGATACGCCTGAATCGCTTGAAAAGCGTATCCACGCCCTTGAGCATAAGCTCTATCCGCAGGCTATCCGGTTATTTTTGGAAGGAAAGTTGGAAGTACGCGGGCGCAAAACAGTTACTTCTTGATCTTACCCCATATATCGCGGTCTGTTAAAGTTACCGTGGAATTTGAGCCGTAGTTCGTGAATTCTATATATCCGACGTCTGTGAGATTGTATATTTGAAGGGTCTCGGTTATGATCTTAGAGACTTCTTTATTTATATCCGCACTTTGTTCTACTTCGGGCTTGCTGAATTTTAAATTTATCCTGTATTCTATCTGCTTCTGGACGAATTCAGGAAGCGTAATATCTTTATATTCCACATGCCTGCCTGCTTTATCGCCTATCACTAAAGGTGACATATAACTGTCCTGTATGACCCGGTGCTGGAACTCGAAGATGGACATAAGTCCATATGAAACCCTTTTAAGGTCACGGGCATAAAAGATCTCTTTTATTTCATAGCCGTTCTTGATATCCGCGATGACCATTGATACAAACTTGATGTCGTCTTTCTGGGACTTGTCAATACCGAACAATACCCTTCTTATAAGCTTCCACAAATCACCTATCTTCTCGGAAATCTCCTTATTTATCTTTATATTGCAGGATTTATCCTTTATAGGCACTGCCGTGATATTGTATTTTCCTTTAAAGACAGATCCTTTGACCTGCCCATAGTTCTCTGCTATCCGGAATTTCTCCAGGGATTTGTCTTTCAAGTCACATTGAACGAACAGATCGGTAACCGGCATGTATATCCAGAGAGTCGAACCAACAAGACGCGCGCTCAGCTCCGTTTTATAGTCTGCCAGCGCAAGATCCTGCAGGGTTTTGGTTAAATTCTGGGTATTATAAGCCTGTTTTCCGGGCAGGAAGAAACATCCGCACAGGCAAAAACATAATACGGCGGGGATAAGATTATTGAGCGCGGCTCTTGCCGAATTCCTTAAAGATCGCTTCGATCTCGTCATAATTAAGTTCTTCTTTCGCGATCAGCTCTTTTGCCAGGCGTTCCAGGAGCGCGTCTTCTCTTACGAGCACTTCCGTGACTTCCTTCAAGCAGGAATGCATAATATCCTGGACATCATTGTCGAGCTTGTTACGGATATCAGGTGAAGGTCCTTGGGGGCCGTGCACAACGTCAAAATTGCCCAGCAGCCCGGATTTGCCCATGCCCCAGCGCCAGACCATATTATGCGCTATATGCAGGGCTGTTGCGAAATCGCTGTCAACGCCTGACGTGGTAAGTTTAAGTTTAAGCTGCTCTGCGGAATACGAACCGATACACACCTTTACCTGATTCACCAGATGGCTCTGGTCGTGTATGAATATCTCTTCGCGCTCCGGGGTCCATGTGACGCCGCCTGTATGGCCGCGAGGCGTTATGGTAATCTTGAAAACGTCCTGAGTGGGCACCATAAGATACGTGATTATAGCATGGCCCGCTTCATGATAAGCTACCTGCCAGCGCTCTTCCTGGCGCAGCTTGATCCTGCGCTTGAGGCCCAACTGTATGCGCTCGCGGGCATCGTCGATGTCTTTCATGCCGATAAGCGTGCTCTTCCTGCGGATCGCTATCAGCGCCGCTTCCTGCACTATATTGGCTATTTCTGCGGGGCTTTGCCCGACTGTTATGCGCGCAAGTCTCTCGAGCTTAATGTCTGTCTCGTCGTATTTTACTTTTTTCAGATAAAATTCAAAAAGTTTTATGCGGTCGTCAAGGCTGGGTTTATCCACATATATCTTGCGGTCAAAGCGCCCGGGGCGCAGAAGCGCGTCGTCAAGGACCCCGTGGTAAACGTTTGTGGCGCCGATTATGACGATATTGGAATCTTTTTCCTTCAGGCCGTCCATCTCCACCAGAAGCTGGTTCAATGTCTGATTGTGTTCTGTGGTGCCGCCGAAGCCTGCGTCCATTCCGCGGCGGGCGCCGAGGGCATCGATCTCGTCGATAAAAATTATACAGCCGCCCTCGAGTTCTGCCAGGGTGCGCGCTCGCTTGAAAAGGCTGCGCACTCGGCCTGCGCCGACACCCACGAACATCTCTACGAATTCAGAGCCTGACATGGAGATAAAAGGAAGCTTTGCCTCTGTAGCTATAGCTTTTGCTAGGTATGTCTTGCCGCAGCCGGGAGGTCCGAGCATCAAAAGCCCGCGCAATATGCGTCCGCCGATACGCTGCAATTCAGCCTGGTCCATGATAAGGTTTACGATCTCAAGAGCTTCCTGCTTTGCTTCATCCATGCCTATGACGTCATTCCAGGTGATGCCGACTGCCTCGCCCGAAACAGCCTTTTTGCTGGTCTGGGTGAACGACTGAGCGCCTTTCTTCATGAAGAGCCAGTACCACATGAACGTGTAAACAGCGCCGAAAATAATCCCTGTGATTAACGATAGGAATAGCTGGAGCGGTATCATGGCCAGCTGCGATTGTTTCAGATACGATTCAACCTCGTTCCACGCGCGCAATCCCGTAGAAATAAGAATCGCCACTGATACGGCAAGCGCAATCAGCAATGAAAAAATAAGTATTTTTGTCCAGTATAATTTAATAAAAAGCTTAAATTTTTTACGTTTCATGGATTCTCCTTATTTGATTTAAATCAAAGATAACATATAAGCGAGCCCAAGTCAAGAAATAAGGGCAACTTCGCGGAAAAACTAGGGGACGCTTCTAGGAAGCGTCCCCTAGTTTTCTCTTGACCACAGGTCAATAGAAGGTATAATATTTTTATATTTTTCCGCGTTCGTTACCTCCCCTGCAGGCGATGAACCAATAATAAACCAAAAAAAGGAGCTTCAAAATGGCAAAAATAGCTAAAGTGATTGGCCGTCAGATACTGGATTCCCGAGGCAACCCGACCGTCGAAGTGGATATTCTGCTGGATTCAGGAATTCTGGGCCGCGCAGCCGTGCCCTCCGGCGCATCCACGGGCGAAAACGAGGCGCTTGAACTGCGCGACGGCGATAAAACCCGCTATATGGGCAAAGCTGTGACAAAAGCAG
>JALOQI010000028.1 GCA_025453435.1 Candidatus Omnitrophota bacterium | reverse complement strand
TGACCCGTGTCCCTGTCCCAGACGACGGTTGTTTCGCGCTGGTTCGTTATTCCTATTGCCAGGATCTCGGACGCGCCTACCTTTTGCAGGACTTTCTGGATCGAACGGTCCACGCTCTGCCATATATCTTCGGGATCGTGCTCCACCCACCCCGGCGCAGGAAAATACTGCCGGAATTCATTATAAGCGCCCGCAATGACACGGCCGCGCTTGTCGAATACACAGGCGCGGCTTCCGGTTGTGCCCTGGTCAATGGCAAGAATATATTTCATAGGCATCTATGGGCTATATCCTTTTTTTTACCCAGCCGTAAACGTCCTCAAAAACCTCTTCGCGGCCCACGTCTATGGAAAGGGCGTGGTACATCTGCGGATAAACCTTCATCATCTTATCCGCCGCTTTCAAAGAATGAAATATCCTGATGCTCTCGTCGGTGCTGACGATGACGTCGTGGCCGCTCAAAAGAAACAGCACCGGCAGGGACAGCTTGTCCTTGAATATCTTGGCGCGCTCCTGAGCCAGCCGCGTTTCTACAAGAAGCCTCGACGATGCTACCCTGTGCTCCCGGGGATCCGAATCGAAGCGCTTGACCAGATCATCGTCCCTGCTGCAGCAGGATAATGACACCGGCACTGAATACTGCTTTGTAGGCTGTATAAAAGACGACAGCACTATATCCCAGAAAGTTTTTATGTCAATGTTAAGGGAATCCGCGAAAGCCGGGGAAAGGCAGACCAGGCCGCCGAACAGATCGCTTCGCTCGACCGCCATGAGAAACCCTATGAGGCCCCCGAGGCTTTCACCGACGAGAAAGATCTTGTGAAGCGGATAGTCGTTGCGTATGACCCTGACAAGCGACAATATATCCCAGAGATACACGTTGAATGAATCGATATGGCCTTTGATGCCGGGGGTGTCGCCGAAGCCGCGAAGGGCAAGCGCGAACGAAGATATCTTGCGTGAGATGAAAAAATCCGCCATGGGCTCCCAGCGGCCGGTGTGGGCGCCTATGCCGTGTATCAAAAGAAATACTGCCTGTGCCCCCGGAGCATCCCACTTTCCATACCCAGCGCTCGAACGCTGATCGGGTATCATATTATGTCCCAAAAAGGCACATCCTGTTCTTGCCTAAATGTTTTGCCTGATAAAGAGCCTTATCCGCGCTTTCTATAAGGCCGGTCGAGGTGGTGGCGTCGTCAACAAATGTGGCCAGGCCGATGCTTATTGTTATAGAAAGCTGGGTCTGATCTTCTATCCTGATAAGCTCCCTGGCTGCGACCGATAGAAGCCTGGATGCAAGAACCGATGCATTGGTTTTATCCGTATGAGGCGATATGATGACAAATTCGTCCCCTCCGTAACGCGCTACAAAATCAGTGGTCCTGATGCGCTGCATAAAAATCGTTGTATTTCTTGAAATCGTCCAGGTCGATCATAAGAAGGGAAAACTTCTGAGGATATCTCCTTGCCCTGTCCTCTTCGCGCTTGAGCAATTCGTCGAAATACGCGCGGTTATATACCCCGGTCAATCCGTCGATGATCGCCATTTCCTCGAAATGGCGTTTCTCCTTTACTTCCTCCTGAAGGTTGCGGCGCTCCAGCGCATGCCTGACCACGATCTTGAGCTCATCCAGATTGAAAGGCTGGGTTATATAATTATATGCACCTGCCTTAAGGGCCTCGACGGCTACAGGAACAGAATCATAGGTAGTAACAACGATTATGGGGATCTCCGAATCCAGCTGCTGCAGCTTTGTGACTACCTCGACTGCATTGGATTCCTTTTTGTCCAGTTCGGTCACTATCGTGTGAAAATTGCCGGATTTATATAATTCCTGCGCCTTTTCAAGGGATTCGATATTATAGATGTCGTATTGTTTCAGGCAGTCATTGATAGTATCGCTGACATACTGGCCCGCTCTCACAACAATGATTTTTTCGCGTTCCATCAACGCCCCCCTCTTAGAATTAATAGATAGTAGTTAGTAGTCAGTAGACAGTAGTTAGGGAAATATAACTCATAGCTAATGGATATTATAGCGCGGGGGGATTTTTAGGCAACAGAATTTAAGCTTAAGTGTGATGCATTGCGGCTTCTATCGCGGATATGACATCCAGGGGATTAAAAGGCTTTCTTATGCATTTTTTTATGCCGCAGATGCTCATCAGAGGCAGGTGCTCGTCTTCCCTGAAAAAACCGGTCATGGCTATCACGGGTATCCTGACCGTTGAAGTAAAACGTTTCAGCTCTTCCGCTACCTCGAATCCGTTCATATCGTCCATTCGCAGGTCCAGGACTATGACATCGGGGTTTGACCGGCTTGCGGTATCCTGGACGGTGCGCGCATCCTCCACCTCGATGACCTCGTAACCGCTCAGGTCGAGGGTCTCCTTCAATTCCTGCAGGAAAACTTTGTCGTCGTCTGCTATAAGGACTCTTCCTTTGATCATGCGGATCGCTCCGGTTTCTAAGCTAATATGTTTTTAGGCAAAAGTATCGTGAACGTACTGCCCTGTCCCGGGGAGCTTTTCACGCCGATCCTGCCGCCGAATTTTGCGATTATGTCCCTGCATATCGACAGGCCGAGCCCGGAGCCTGAACCACTGGGTTTGGTCGTATAAAAAGGCTCGAAGATCTTAGCCTGGACGTCCTGGCTTATGCCGCAGCCTGAATCCCTGAAAATTACCTGCAGGCCAGCCTGCTTTATCTGTGTGGCGATCTCAAGTTCCCCGCCGCATGGCATGGCATCCAGGGCATTCTTTATAAGATTAGTAAAAACATGGACGATGCTTTTATCGATATATACCGATAAGGGCCCGGCGTAATTAGGGGTCACCCTTGTCGAATCATTAAAAAACGACCCGAACACTTCAAGCGATTCGTCCAGAAGCGAATGCAGGTCTACGGGGTCTCCGACGGCTTGCGCGCTCGGCCCGTCTTTGCCGACTTTTAAAAGGGATGAAGTTATATCGGTTATGCGGTCAAGCCCCTGCCTGACAAATTCCAGATATTCATGCTGTTTGGGAGAGTTGTCCATATGGGAAAGGACCAGGCGGCAATACCGAAGAGCTCCGTCAAGCGGGCTGCTGATCCTGCCGGCTATGCCGCAGGCCAGTTTCCCGACTTTAGAGTATTTTTCAAGCTCTGATTTCTTCTGGCTCAGCCGGCTTATCTCGCTGCGCATATCTGCGAAATTCATCTGATCTTCGACTATCCGGCACGCATGGCCGCACAGCGCATTAGAGAAACTTATATCGGAGCCGGAGAACGCTGTCCCGTCCGATTTAATGCCTATCTTCATCAATCCGAACAATCTTCCTTCGACGAATAACGGGACTGAAAAGAATTTCTTCCAGGCGGACGGCCGCCCGCTTGCCGGGCCAGGCACTGCTTTGCCCTGAAACGAATCCAGCACAAGCCTGTTAAGGTTCTTATCGAACAAAAAAAGGGCTCCGCTTTCGGCGTCCACCGCTTTCATGACGGACCGCAGCGTTCCCTTGACAAAACTCCTGGTCAGCTCGTTTATACGGCTCGCACCCGGGTCTTGCGCTTGAGGCAAAACTTCGGCATAGCTGGTATCAAGACGATATATCTGCATCTTTGAGAGTTGTCTCTATGTTTGCGATCACATCAAGAGGGTTGAACGGCTTTTGAAGGCAGCGCTTGATCTGAAAGAAATCGAGCACGGTGCAGTCGCGCGATTCGTTGAAAAAAGCGGATATGGCTATTATAGGTATGCCGGCTGTCTGGGGAAGAAGGCGCAATTTTTCAGCTACCTCGAACCCTGTCATGCCGGCCATCTTCAGATCCAGCAGGATGAGATCAGGCCGGAATTTCGCAGCAAGGCCGACGGCCCTCCCGGATTCGCTCACGGAATTCACTTCATATCCCGACAGATTCAAAGTCTCGGTGAGTTCTTCCAGAAATTCACGGTCATCGTCTACTACAAGTATCCTCCTGCCGGGCATTTATGCTCCTCCTTGCTCTATATTCATCATTTTCATTATAATAATACTTGTTAGAAGGCTGTTTGTCTATGAGGTGATTCGCCTTTTTATTGACTATTTTCTACATAAGGAGCGGTTCAGAGCTTATTAAATGAGGGATTTTATGCGGGCGAGAAGTATTTCTACGTCAAAGGGTTTACTGACGAATCCGTCGGCTTTTTCGAATAGCTCGTCCTGCTCGGGGTCTTCGGGGATGGATGCGGCATCCTGGCTTTGGCCCGGGTCGGTCTTTACGGGGCGGCCGGTGACGACCAGCACCCTGGCAGTTAAACCCTTTGCCTTCACATGCCGCAGGATATCCATGCCGCCGATCTTGGGGACTTTCAGATCGAGTATCATAAGATCGAACTTCTTTTTTTCTATCAGGTTCACGGCTGAAATGCCGTCATAAGCGACCGTCACGCTAAAACCTTCGTCCTTAAGAAGGCCGCCTATTTCGTCGCATATCTCTTCGTCGTCATCGACGAGCAGGATATTTCCGGCAGGCATCATACCCCTCCTGACGGCAGGATAATTGTAACTGTCGTGCCTTTACCGGCTTCGCTTTTTATATCCATGGTGCCGTTGTGCAGGCTGACCAGCTGATAGCAGACCGTAAGGCCCAGCCCCGTGCCTTTTGATTTTGTCGTAAAAAAAGGCTGGGATATTTTTTTCATGTCGTCAGGGCTGATCCCGCTGCCGTTATCGCTGAAGCTCACCGTGAATTTCCCTCTCGGGGCGTAATCCGCTTTGATAATAATGACCCCCGACTTCGCAACGAATGATTCGTAGGAATTATTCAGGATATTATTGAAAAGCTCTTTCATATGCAGAGGGTCGGCGTGAATAAAATCGCCTTTTTTGCACGTGCAGGTCTTTGTGACCTTGACCTTGAATTTGTCAAACCTGTCTTTTGCGGCTTTGAGGCACTCCTCAAGCAGTTCGTGGATGTCCACGCGTTCTAAGTGAGGCGTCCTTATCCGCGAATAGCTCAGCAGATTGCTGATTATCTGATCGCTCTCAATGACTTTTTTCTCTATATTGTCCAGATGGCTCGTCAGGTTTCGTTCGGCGGATTTGCGCCGGATATTATATGCCGCGGTCCTTATCGCAGCCAGAGGATTCCTCAATTCATGGGCTATCGTGGCGGCAAGGGCGCCGATCTCGGACAGATGTTTAGCGTCAGCCAGTTCTTTCTGCATGCGCAAAAGCTCCTCTGTCTTAGCCTTGACCAGATCCTCGAACGCCTCCCTGTCCTGGCGCAGGATCGCCTCTGATTCTTTATGCTCCGATATATCACGCACGGATTCGATCGCGCCTATGACAGCTCCTTTATCGTCGTATAAAGGAGCTACTTTTATCCAAACGAACATGCCTTTACCCTTATTTAACTTGGGGATAAAAACTTCTGCCACAAGGCTGCTTTTCGAGCGCTTGATATAGCTGTAACGCGACTCAAGTTCCTTGTCAGTTTTGAATATCAGATCTATTATGACCGGCCTGGGTTTGCCGTAAAACGGGACGGCATATTGGTAATCGCCCTTGCCTATCATGTCCTCTTTTTTCGAATCAGTCATTTCCTCAAGCGCTTTGTTCCATGCGATTATGCGCTTATTCCTGTCGATGACAAAAGTAGCGTCCGGCAGGAACTCTATTATGTCCATCAGCTGCTGGTTCACCCCGCGCAGTTTGTCCGCATTCAATTTGCTCTCTGTTATGTCAACCCCGTATATGCGCAGGCGGGTATTGTTCTCCACCAGATATATCTTTTGCGTATACCACAGGCCTCCTACTTCGGCCTCGCGGCTGAAAAAAGGCCTTTTTTCCTCTATGATGCGGTCCCTTACCCATCTCAGGCCTGTCAGATACGGATGCTTAGCGCCCAGAGTATCCGCACCGGTCAATAACGGCCCCGCTGCCGGGGACATATAGAATATGCGGCCGTCCACGTCGGTCTCGACGACGGGATTCGGATTCATCTCCGGGAAAGACGCAAGCCATGCGAGGTCCTCGCAGGATTTCTTTTTTTCAGTGATATCGTATACCGTGCCTTCTACGAATGCCGGCCTGCCTGATTCGTCGCACAGGTTATAAGTGTTTTCATGTACCCACCTGACCTGCTTATCCTTTCTTATTATCCTGTATTCGCGCTGTGCCGAATAATGCGCGGAAGTGCGGATATTATCCCAGGATCCCTTGAGTTTTTCGCGGTCATCGGAATGTATAAGCTTTTCCCACGACTGCCTGGCTTGGAGAAAATCTTCATTTTTGTAGCCGGTTATCTCTTCGACTGCTCCGTCGAATATGACAGGAGCGCCTGTCAGGCCGCAGCGGTATGCGATGCCGTGGAATTTGTGCAAAAATGACAGGCACAGCTGGCCGTGCTGATGCAGTTTTTTCTCTTTATCATGCCTGTCCGTCACATCCCTGCCTACGGCAAGAATGCTCTTGGGTTTCGGATCACTGCCCTTGATAAAGCTCGCTTTGAATTCAAAAAGCCTCTGCACTTTATCATGGGACAGCATCTCCGCCTCTATAACGAATAACCTCCCGGGATCGCTGGAAGGGCTAGCTGCTGCGGCAGCTTCATCGTCGATAATGGACTTCGCCCTTGCGTATGAATTCTGGGTCATCACAACCTTAAGGCCTTTTTGCATTATTTCATCAGGCTCGGCGCCCAGGACCCTGCGGATATTGCCGCTTATAAAACTCGGGCGCAGGTTCAGATCGCATATGAATGCCATGTCAGGGCTGTTATCGCAAATATACCTGTAAAGCTGTTCGCTTTCGCGCAAAAGCGCTTCGGCGTTCTTGCGGTCGGTTATATTGTGGTCGATCTCGAGGATAGCTATAGGGACTCCTGACTCGTCTTTCTGAAGCCTCAGCCTGCTTTCCAGAATTATGCCTTCGCCCGAGCGGCCGCGGCAAGAGATCTCGCCCTCCCACCTTCCCTGAGCCAGAAGCTTATTCTTTATCTCCTGAAAGCTCACCGGATATTTCATCCCCGGCAGGTCGCTGTACCGCTTCGAACACGCGTCTTCCTTAGACAATCCGAATAGATCCTGCGCCCCGCGGTTCCAGAAAACTATGCGGTCTTCCATATCCCGGATGATTATTATATCCCTGTCCATGTCCAGGAGAGCCGTGAGCTCTTCGACAAGCTCCGCCTGGACGCGCAGGCGGTCCTGGAGCTTAAGCTCGCCCGTCATTGCGAACCAGCCCGGGCTTCTTTTTATTTTTATCCTTCGTTTTGGTCTTATCATAGCGGACAACCGCTTTTATTTATTCTTTCCTGCGGTTTTTTTTCGTAGGCTTGATCTTTTTGATCTGTGTTTGATGCGGAATTCCGTGGGTGTCATACGGGCCAGCTTCTCGAAAATGCGTATGAACGACTCAGTGTTCTGGTAACCCATCTGGTCCGATATCTGCCCGATGGTATACCCTGTGGACAAAAGCAGTTTTTTGGACCGGTCCAGAAGGATCTTCAGCCTGTATTCGTTAAAACCTTTGCCGGTCTTTTCCTTGAAAAGCCTGCTGAGATATTTGGGGCTCAGGTAAACGGCCTGCGCCGCATCGGTTAATCCGACCTTTTTCTGGCAATTCCGTTCTATAAAACGTTTCACGACCTCGATCTTGTCGTCCAGATCATACGAAGAAACCCTTGACTCTCCCCGCTTATCCCTGAGCAGTCTTTCTATTATTTCTTTTGCCTTATCAATGTCGAGCGGCTTTTCAAGATATTCATCCGCATGGCCCTTGAGAGACTCTACCGCTACGTCTTTGGAGCTGTAGCCTGTCAGCATGATTATGCCAAGGCCCGGCGAAAGTTTTTTTATCTCCCGCAGGACCTCGGTGCCGCTGGGCCCGGGCAGCATCACGTCGAGGATGACCAGGTCTATGTCATTTGGCTTGCGCAAAATAGATATCGCGTCCGCGCCCGTAGAAGCCTCTATGATTTTATAATCGTCCAGAGCGCTGGAAAGCTCCGACCTGAACTCGGCGTCATCGTCCACCAGTAGTATTTTTTCAGGCATATCCGCACCCCTATAAATAAAAAACCCCGAGGTTGCCCCGGGGGATGTTGATTTTGTGCCCCGGGGGATGTTGATTTTGTGCCGACCGAATTTATCTGGCTTTTGGTCCGCCACTGTTTACGCTCCTTTTCCAGCGATGCTCTATAAAGAACAGTATAGCACAGGACTTTGAAAATTCAAAAAATAAAATGCCGCACCCTTTTACAGCCTGGATTTGAATTCCCTCCAGGGGAATTCCGTGCCCGGGCACTCCGTAGCCGCGCCGGGGACCTCGCCGTGGCCCATTATCCTGCTTTGAGGTATATTATAGTATTTGCGAAGCATGTTTACCAGATACACCAGTGAATCCAGCTGTTTCCGGGACACGCTCTCTTTGCTGAAATTACCCACCAGGCATATCCCTATCCCCTGATGGTTCATGCCGCCTGCCAGGCAATGAGCGCCGTCTATCTGTTTGATCCACCGGCCAGATACTTCAATCTGTCCGTCCTGCTTGCCGCCCGTGCCGTTATCGATTATAAAATCATAGCCAAGGCCGTCGAACCCTCTGCGGTTGTGCAGATCGAAAAGGGAATTTGCGTTGCCGGTGTCGGTGGCGCTGTGATGGATTATTATATATTTCCATTTGTCGGACTTATATAAAGCAATGACAGGCCTCAGGGGCGCAGCCTTAGGAATAAGCAAACGCTGTCCTCTCTCGAGCTTCTCCTTATCAGAGAGATTATTCGCCCTCATTATGTCGTTCATATTCACATCGTACATCTTGCTGATGCGCCAGAGTGTCTCGGACGGCCCGACGCTGTGATAGAGATCCTGCCTGATCACAGGGCCTGAATGATACGGATAAACCGGGGCAGTAGAATACGGGGTGCCGGAAGGGATTGGCGCGTGCGCGCAGGACCATGCAATAAAAGGAAAAAACAATAAGAACAGGCTATGTCTCATGCTATGAGACGCTCCAGACACGCGTTTTGTATTCATCCAGCATCCGGTAGGTATTGAAATAAGCCGAAGCGGCTATGCAGTTGATCATCAGGTCTATCCATGCGGAAGAGATATCAACCGCTCCTGCCTTATTGGTCCTGTAATACAGCTTGACCATATCGTCGAGGGCCTGATAAAGCTTCGCCGAATCGTCCTTCATATGCAGGTCGTGCTCGTTGCCGATCGAGCCCTGTTCGTTGACATAGCCGAAAAGTTTCCCGATGTTCATTTCGGTCGCCTCGGCAACCCAGCCGTCGACGGTCGAAACCTGCAATACGGCGTTGAGTATAGCCTTCATGCCGCTTGTGCCTGAAGCTTCGAAAGGCGGAAGCGGGTTATTGAGCCAGACATCGACGCTCGAGACCAGAGTTTTTGCCAGCGATATTTCATAATTTTCGAGCATTATGAAACGCAGATTGTCATATACATCGGTCATCGTATCCACGCGGTCGAGCATTTCGTTTATGAACGTGAAACCTAGATTGTCATTCGGGTGTGCTTTGCCCGCGAATATTATCTGGATAGGGCCGTGCTTTTTAGCTATCTCTATAAGCGCTTTTACGTCCTGAAGTATGAGGCTGGGCCTTTTATAAGCTGCGACGCGCCGCGCCCAGCAGATCGTGAAATAATTCTTGTCGAGTTTCCATTTTCCCAGCAGATCGCACAGGTCCTGCTTGTTCGCCTGATGCGCATTCCAGACACTTTTTCTGAACTCCGGGTCTTTTTGCAGTTCAACCGCCTTTGACAACGCCATCGGATTTGCCTTTATATCCCCGAACTTGCCTGAAAAGTTCTCAAAAACCTCCTTGAACCTGTCTGACATCCAGGTATGGGGATGCACGCCGTTGGTCACATATTTTATCTGGTCCTTATATTTCGGGAACTGTATATGCATGACTTTCTGATGGTTGTGCGCAACGGCATTAACGCACCTTGAAACGTTCATGGCCAACAGCGTAAGATTGATGACCCCGTTTTTGTCTTTGCCGAAAGATTCGGCTGTCTCATAATCTTCTTTCTTCAATATACGGCTCAGTTCTTCCTGAGGGAAACGGTCGTGGCCTGCGTCAACAGGCGTGTGGCAGGTATAGACGAAATGCTTCTTCAGGTCTTTCACAGCCTGCTCGCCAAGCCCCCTGGCTTTTTCTATGAATGAGAACACCGCGTGGCCTTCGTTGAGATGAAAAAGGTCGATATTGTAACCCAGCTCTTTGATCGCAGCCACCCCTCCCATGCCGAGTATGATCCTCTGCATTATCTTGATCCAGTTATTATCGCTGCGGTAAAGCTGGTCCGTAAGCCTGCGGTTCTTCTCAATGTTCTCCTGGGCATTTGAATCCAGAAGGACCAGGGGCACGACAGAGTCATGCTTATAGCTGTATACGTAATATTTCCACAGGCGCAGATATATCTCTTCATTGCGCAGGGTTATTTTTATCTTGTTCTTCAAAGGGATCAGGCCCGGATAAGAATAAAGGTCCCAGTGCATTGCCTCTGGCATCTGGCCGTACTTGAACCAGAATTTCTGCCTGAAATAGCCCGTATTCCAGAGCATGCCCACTGCTACAACAGGCAATTTATAATCTGCCATTGTTTTGACCGTATCCCCTGCCAGCACGCCCAGGCCGCCGCTATATATAGGAAGGTCTATTATCGAATCTGTCTTGAGCGTGAAAAAATAATCCGCCAGCCTGTAATTCGAGAATACCTCGTGCTCCTGTATCATGTTGTTGTAGTGCAAAGGTTTGGAGGAAGAGAACTTATTGTAGAAGCTCGTGGCCAGGCCGTATTCCATCGAAAAATACGCGGTAGAGCTTTCGGGAGCTTTAAGGCGCTTTTCAGCAGCTATAATAGGCTCAAGCGGCATGCCGAAGAATTTGTCGTGGACGATATCGTTAATGAACACGTCCTCGTATCCGTCGACCTGCACCAGAGACAGGAATTCCGACAATAATTGTTTGGATGGCATCTGAGCTGACCCCTCTTCTAGCTATTTTGAATCCGTATTATAAATACGTTTCAAACATATAGCAAGCATATTTTTATATAACAGTGCCTGACGGTATGACAGCGGCCTTGGGGATGATTACTATGCCGTTGCGTATGACGCAGTATTCGTTCTCGAAATCATCCGCTTTGTCGCGGTTTATTATCTTGACGTTATCGCCCATGCGCACGTTCTTATCCACAATGGCTTTTTTTATGACGCAGTTCTTGCCTATTCCAAGGATCGGGGATTTGGTGCTGTTATCGTAATAATCATTGCCCATCAGGATCGAATCCTCGATGACGGAACCCGCGCTGATCTTGGAGCGCAGGCCGATGATCGAATGGAGTATCTGCGCCTTGGTGATAAGTGTGCCCTCCGCTATATCCGAATCCTTTATGACAGAATCGCGGAATTTCGACAGAGGCAGGAATCTCGGGCGCGTGAAAAACGGCCACTTTTCGTCGAACAGGTCAATCGGAGGTCTTGCGTCGGCGAACGCCATGTTCTCCTGGTAGAAAGATGCTATCGAACCTATGTCTTTCCAGTAGCCGCTGTGCACGTACGCGAATGTCTTTTTACTGCCGATCGCATCGGGGATTATCTCTTTTCCGAAATCAGCCTTGTTGTTAGCGCTCAAAAGCTCGACGAGCACTTCTTTCTTGAACACATAAATGCCCATTGACGCGGGGTATTTCTGCCTGCCCTCGGATAATATCTCCATTCCTGCGATATCCCTGCGGTGCTTGGGCTTTTCGATGAATTTCCGGATGCGCCTGCTCTTATCCAGGCCCATTATGCCCAGCTCCGCGGTCTCTTCCACATCCACAGGATTGCAGGCTATCGTGATATCCGCCTTTTTCTCAAAATGGAAATTGAGCATCGCGTTAAAGTTCATCTTGTACAGCTGGTCGCCTGAGAGGATCAGCACGTATTCCAGGCGGGGGTCTGCGAAATGGCGCAGGCACTTTCGCACAGCATCGGCCGAGCCCTGGAACCAGTCGCCGTGCTCCATGTTCTGTTCGGCAGCCAGGACCTCGACAAACCCTTGAGAAAATGTGTCGAATTTATACGCGCGGAATATATGGCGGTTAAGCGATACGGAATTGAACTGCGTCAGCACGAATATCTTCGTAAGCCCTGAGTTCAGGCAGTTGCTGATCGGAATATCTATAAGCCGGTATTTTCCGGCCAGAGGCACTGCCGGTTTTGCGCGGTATTTTGTCAAAGGATAAAGGCGCGTTCCGCGCCCACCGCCCAATATTACGCTAAGAACATTCTTCATCTTATACCTCCTTGCAGACGCTTTAGCCAACTCGTTATAATGTATAGAGTTGCAACTTTAAGTTTTAGCAAAAAACTCTCCCACTTGAAATAATTCTTTATTGTGCTCGAACAGATACTGCAAAATTTCCAATTCGTTTTTTCCAAACCATACTTTCTTGCAGGAAAGACACCTGTCGATTTCAACCGCGTATGAAAACGCATAAAATTCATGATGCATTTTACTGCCGCAGGCAGGACAATCGATGACCCAGGCGCATCGAGGGTCTATTTTATTTAAAACGTGGGATGCCTTGAGATCTTCAAGTATCAACTGGCATAAACGCAGCAATTCAGGACTGTAAACTGAATCCTGCCTGTAGAGGATCCTGGTCAGCCTGTCCTGGTCTACAAAAGTGCCTCCGCAATCTATGCATATAGATAAAGGAACGCCTTCATAGTTTTTCGAAACCAGGATTTTACAGCACTTAGGGCATGCGTTCTTCACATTGATGTCCGACTGACTCCTGATCGGATCAGCCGCCCATCCTGCCGGGGAGAAACCCTCAATTGCACCCACCCTTTGAGACATGATCGGGGATACACGCCGAAAATCTTTCAGTTTATGCTCCAGATCTTCCAGTGATAAATGGGCCATATCAGTCAGAACAGCGATCCTGCTGCGCACCGGCGGATGAGTCGAGAATATGCCGGCAACAAAACCGTTTGTCTCATCCA
>JALOQI010000027.1 GCA_025453435.1 Candidatus Omnitrophota bacterium | reverse complement strand
GGACCGTTATCCTGGAAGAAATCAAGATGTACAAAGACCAGCCTCAGAGCTATGTGTACGAGCTTCTGGACAGCCTATTATGGCCCGGTCATCCCCTCGGGACCAGCACGCTCGGCAGCGAACAAACCGTAAGCGGTGTCGACCGAAAGGCGCTGGAGTCGTATCTTAATACCTGTTATTCTCCTGCCAACATCGTGGTGAGCGCGGCCGGCCCTTTTGGCCACGACGCGCTTGCTAAAAAAGTCATGGCCAGGTTCAAGAAACTTCCTAAAGGCAAATCTAACAGCTTTATCCCTGCCCCGGCCGAACAGGCCGAATGCGGCATCAGGATCCTTGAAAAAGCCACGGAGCAGAGCCATCTGGTAATAGGTTTCCACGGTTTAAAGCGCGACGATCCTATGAGATACAGCCTTGCAATGCTCCACATTATACTCGGGGCTAATTCCTCAAGCAGGCTTTTCAACGAGATAAGGGAAAAACGGGGCCTGGCGTATGAAATAGGCACTCACGTCAAGTTCATGGCTGATACAGGGGCTTTCATAGTTCACGCAGGCGTGGACAATAACAAGGTCAAAGACACCGTAGGCCTTGCTTTTGAAGCCCTGCAAAAGGCCAAGGAACAGCTTGTGAGCGCCGATGAATTGAAGAGGGCCAAAGAATATTATCTGGGCCAGCTTACCCTTGCAATGGAAGATACAATGGACCAGATGCTCTGGATAGGAGAAACGACTACGACCCTCGACAGGACTTTTGAACTCGAGCATATAATAAAAGAGGTCAACAAAGTCAGCCCGGACGATATCCGTCAGGTGGCAAGGCAGATATTAAGACAACAGAATATCAATTTTGCCATGATAGGGCCCTGGAAAGACAAAGAGCCCCTGGTGCGGTCATGGCTTAAACTGCGATGAACTTTATATACCCTCTGTCTCTTTTTGCTTTACTGCTTTTTTTCTCGGCTGTGTCATTTTTCTTTTCGCTTTCCGAGACCGCTATAATAGCGATCAGCAAGATCAAACTGCGCCATCTTATTGCCCAGAAGGCCCGCCACTCTACAAACGTCCAGTATCTTATCACCCATTCGGACAAGTTCATAGTCGGTATACTTATCGGGAATAATTTCACAAATATATCTTTTTCCGTAATCGTCTCCGCGATATTTGTGCATTTTACGGGTCCGAGGATGGGCGTTATTCTGGCAACTGTAGCTTCCACAGGGTTCATCCTGATATTCTGCGAGGTCCTGCCCAAGATGATAGCCATTAAAAATACCGATCGCACGGCCCTGGCAATAGCGCCGCTTATGGAAAGATATATCAGATTGATAAATCCTGTCACCCGCGTTTTTACGCGCATAAGCGACGGTATGCTTCGGGTACTTGGCATCCAGCCTGCCAAGCGCTCTTCACTTATAACGGAAGAAGAACTGCGGCTCATGATAGAGGTCGGCAGGGAAGAGGGCGTATTGAGCGAAGAAGAGCGCAAGATGTTCCACCGCATATTCGAGTTCGGGGATATAAAAGTAGGCGATGTAATGATCCCTAAGGATAAAATGGTGGCTGTCAGCGTCAGCGCTACCCCCGATGACCTGCTTGACATACTGGCTGAGCAGGGACATTCCCGTATACCTGTATATAAGGGGTCTATAGACAATATCATAGGTGTTATATACGCAAGGGATCTGCTGTATATCCTTAGGGACAAAGGGCTTTTTCTCCTGCAGGATATAATACACCCGGCATATTTCATACGCTCGGCAAGCAGGGTCAGCGAGCTTCTGCGCAAGTTCCAGGTTGATAAGATACAGATAGCCGTGGTCACTGACGAAGACCGCAGGACCCTCGGCCTTGTCACGCTTGAAGACCTCATGGAAGAGATAGTCGGCGAGATAGAAGAGGAGCGCGGCTCTCCCAACCATAAATAGGTTTCTTGACAGCCAATTTGAACTGTGATAGTATAACCCTAATGTAGCTAAGTTCGATTTTGTCGGCTTTTTCGGAAAGCAACTTAAGGAGGAAGGAAATGGCAGAAAAAGGTTATTGCGTAAAGTGCAAAGCAAAGCAGGATATGAAGGACGAGCAGAAGGTTACCATGAAGAACGGCCGCGCAGCCGTAAAGGGCAAATGCCCGGCGTGCGGAACCGGTATGTACAAGATCCTGGGGAAAAAATAGTCTTAATAGGGCAAGTCGATCAACGCGATCTAAGCTAACAAAGCGGACCCCGTTCGGGATTCTAAGGCCTGACGGGGTTTGCTTGTTAAAAAGAGGGGGCAGGGCTTTGATAGACACAAAAAAACGCGCGCTTTCAATAGCGGATACAGCCAGGGATAAAAAAGCATTAAAGGTCATGGTCCTGGACATGCGCGATGTTTGTAATTTTTGCGAGTATTTCGTTATCGCAAGCGGCACTTCTTTGCGCCAGGTAAACGCTCTTGCGGACGCAATAAGCCACCGGATGGAAAAAGAAGGCGTCAAGCCGCTTTCCCAGGTGCCCGCGAATGACGCTTCCGGCTGGGTCGTGCTTGATTATTCTTCCGTTGTCGTGCATCTGTTCCATGAGCCCATAAGGGCGTTTTACGACCTGGAACATCTCTGGTCAGACGCAAAGCGGCTGAGGCTGAAATCTCAGAAGCTCAAGGCTGAAAAGTAAACTTAATAATACTTTATTCATGCGAATATCTATACAAGATTCACTTACAGAACTTCTTGCCGAAGGCATTAAAGACGCCGGATTGCAAAGCGAGGCTGCTGACTTAAGTCTTGAATGGTCTCTTGCTTCCCAGTTTGGCGATATTTCAAACAATATCGCCCTTAGGCTTGGCTCTCTTACAAAGCAGCCGCCCATTAAAGTGGCCAGCCGCATCGCAGAATCCGTCAATAAGCTTCTGGAAAAAAGCCCGGCTAGACCGTATGTCAGTTCCATCAAGGCCGAAGGCGCCGGTTTTATCAACGTTTATCTTGCGGACGCATATTTTCATGAAGTTCTTGCGGATATTATTTCTCTGGGAAGCGAGGTCGGCCGGTCAAAGCAGGGAAACGGCGAAAAAATTCTGGTTGAGTTTGTAAGCGCAAACCCTACGGGCCCTTTGTCAGTAGCTCATGCCCGTCAGGCTGTAGTAGGGGATGCGCTGGCCAATATCCTGGATTATCTTGGCTTTGATGCCCGAAAAGAATATTATCTTAATGACGAGGGTAATCAGATCAATACCCTGGGTAAGTCAGTGGAAGCGCGTTTAAAGCAGATAAACGGCGAAAGCGCGGAGTTCCTTGAGAATTATTATCAGGGCTCTTATATAACCGACATGGCCAGGGAGATCAAAGACAAAAATATAAAAGTCACGGATTTCGCCCAGTACAGCGGCAATTATATCCTGGATATAATCAAAAAAGAGCTTGAGGATTTTCGCGTTCGTTTTGACTGCTGGTACAGCCAGAAGAGCCTGCGCGAGAGCGGCAAACAGCAGGCTGCTCTTGACAGCTTGCGCAAGTCGGGCTTCATATACGACAAAGACGGCGCTTCATGGTTAAGGTCGACTGATTTCAAAGACGATAAAGACCGCGTGGTCATTAAATCAGACGGGTCGTTCACTTATCTGGCCCCTGATATCGCTTATCACAAGGATAAATTTGAAAGGGGTTTTACCCGCCTGATCAATCTGTGGGGGCCTGACCACCACGGTTATATCGCCCGGCTTAAGGCAGCTGTGATGGCGCTGGGGCATCCCGCTGATTCGCTTTCTGTAGTAATAGTCCAGCTTGCGTCCATTTTCCGGGACGGCAAAGCAATAGAAATGTCCACGCGCAGCGGACAGTATATAACCCTGCGCGAAGTTCTGGACGAAGTCGGCGTTGACGCCGCCAGGTATTTCTTTTTGATGCGCAGGACATCCAGCCATCTGAATTTCGATCTGGAGGTTGCCAAAAAACAGACGCCCGAAAACCCGGTCTATTATGTCCAGTATGCGCACGCGCGCATCTGCAGTATACTGCGCCAGGCAGAAGTCAGCGCGGCGCCGGTTTTTCCGCAGAATTATGCTATGGCGGAAAAAGAAGAGATGGACCTTATTAAGAAATTATGGCAGTTTTCCTATATTCTCAAAGTGTGCCTGGGCACTCTCGATCCGTATATGATGACGGTATATCTCCAGGAAACCGCAGAGGTATTCCATAAATTCTACGACCGCCATCGCGTGCTCGGACAGGAAAAAGATCGCACGCAGGCCAGGATCTGCCTCATTTACGCGGCAAAAACAGTGCTCGCAAAGGGCCTGGAGCTTCTTGGAGTTTCCGCTCCCGAACAGATGTAAAATTAACCTCGCGCATTTCTTTCCTATTATGAACGCACACAAGGTTCTCAATACCCCCGCGGGTCCGGCCCAACATAGAAAATCCCTCGCAAAAGAGCTGGATATTTCCGAGGTCCTGGCAGCGGTCCTTATTAACAGAGGCATAAAAACAGCCCAAGAGGCTGACAGATTCTTGCATGTGAAGCTTTCGCATTTACATGATCCGTTTGCATTCAACGCAATGCCCGCCGCAGTAAAACTCATAAAAGATGCGATCAAGAACAAACACAGGATCCTTTTGCACGGCGACTATGACGTGGACGGGATAACCGCGCTTTCCGTGTTGAAAAACACGCTTGCCGGAATGGGCGCTCTTGTAGACCACCATATACCCCACAGGCTCAAAGAAGGTTACGGCCTGCATAAGACTATACCCGGCCGTGCGAAAGAAAAAGACGCTAAGCTTTTTATAACCGCTGACTGCGGCACCAACAGCGACGCCCAGATTGCCCATCTGCGCGCACTCGGCATCGACGTGATAATAACCGACCATCATGAGCCGGCTGATCCGAAAGCGCCTTCATCCGCCAATGCCGTCATAAATCCTAAATGGCCCGGTTCCGGGTATCCGTACAGGGACCTGGCAGGGGTCGGAGTAGCTTACAAGCTTTGTCAGGCATTAACAGGTTCGATGCTTGAAAAAGACCTGGATCTGGTGTCTTTGGGGACTATAGCCGATTCAGTGCCATTGACGGGAGAGAACAGGGTCATTGCAAAAGAAGGGCTTTTGCGTATAGCTTCGACTCAACGCGTCGGACTTCGCACCTTGATCGAATCGAGCGGCATCGGCAATAAGAGCATGCGGCCCGATTCGGTAAGTTTCATACTCGGCCCCCGCATAAACGCAAGCGGACGCATGGACAGCGCTGAAGTGGCGTTCAACCTGCTTTCGAGCGTTCACGCCGCGCAGGCAAAGGACCTTGCCGGAGAGCTTGAACGTTTCAACCGCAGCCGCCAGAAGGTCGAAAGCTCGATAATCGCCGAAGCGATCGACCTTATAAACAGCCAGATAAATTTCCGGGAGCATAAAATAATTGTCGTAGCAAAAGAGGGCTGGCATTTGGGCGTTCTGGGTATTGTGGCTTCGAAACTAGCCGATAGATTCAACAGGCCTGTCATACTTATTTCTATCAATGACGATTTTTGCAGGGGTTCAGGCCGTTCGATCGGCAATTTCAGCCTTTTTGACGGCCTGGCGTCCTGCCGTGACCTTTTAGATAATTTTGGAGGCCATCAGCATGCAATAGGCATGGTCATACAAAGAGATAATATCCTGGAATTCAAGGCAAGAATGAACAAATACGCAATGCACAGCCTTGTATTGGAAGACCTGCTTCCTTCGATTTCGGTGGATATGGAGCTGGGATTAAAAGATATAAATGAAAAGCTTCTGAGAGAATTAGAGGATATGGCTCCTTACGGAGAAGGCAACCCCAAGCCGCTTTTTATCACCAAAAGCCTCAGATTAAAAGGCCGGCCAAGGGTATTGGGCAGGGATACATTGAAATTCTGGGTCACTGACGGGAATATCACCCATCAGGCAATAGGTTTCGGCATGAAGAATATGCTGGAAAGGCTTTGCGGCGCAGATTCTTTTGATCTGGTTTATAACCCGCGGATTGACAGCTGGTTGGGCGAGGATTCAACGATACTGGAAGTCGAAGAAATTTTATTATAAGCTTACGCAGCCTTTTTGAAATTTCCCTTTTTGATGCATTTAGCGCAGATCCAGGCTTTATCAGTTTTTCCCTCGACAACGATGCGCATTTTATGCAGGTTAGGGAGGAACTTGCGTTTGGTCCACCTGACTATTTTGCTGCCCGTGCCGCCTTTTTTCTTTAAAAGACCTTTTCGCACAACACTCTTGCCGGATTGCGGCCCTTTGCCGCACAAAGCGCATTTTTTGAACATATAATACTCCTTGAATGTTATTAAAGTTATTTATCAGTCGATTTTAAGCGCAGGCTTTAAGTATACGCAAAATTAGGGCTTTGTCAAGCAGAATCACTCAAGGCTTGAAATATTCAAATAAATCTTGCAAAAATAATTAAAATACGTATAATTAAGGCTCTTATGGCTGGCGCTAACAGGGTATTGCGCCACCATGCGCCTTGTGGCTTATGGCTGGCGCTAACAGGGTATTGCGCCACCATGCGCCCTGTGGCTTATGGCTGGCGCTAACAGGGTATTGCGCCACAAATATATTTGCATAAAAAGCTTTTTATGATATACTTATTGAACTGGGTTTTAGCTTATTCTGTCATGGGAATAGAAAAGCAATAAGGCCCGTAAGCGCATCATCCAGCCTCGAAGCAAGTCCGGCCCCTGATTAATATCAAGGGTGGGTGCGGTAGAGGCAACTTGAAGGAGGCAACACCTTGCCATCAGATCTCATCAAAAAGCTGCTTGAATCCGGAGTCCACTTCGGACACAGAACATCCCGCTGGAACCCTAAAATGAAG
>JALOQI010000026.1 GCA_025453435.1 Candidatus Omnitrophota bacterium | reverse complement strand
TAACTTATTGGCTTATGACGGGTTAGCTAAAGCGTCTGCGGAAAGTAGCCCCAACCGGATTTGAACCGGTGTTTAATGGCTGAGAACCATCCGTCCTGGACCAGGCTAGACGATGGGGCCGTATGAAATAATATAGCATATTTTACTATGCGGTCAATCAAATTTTATTGACCTTTCGGCGCCGCTGGTATATACTTCTACTTATGATTGACATCGGAACCGGCGCCAGTTCTGCTAAAAACGACGTAGCCGCGGTCGAAGAGGCTGTCAGGCTGGCAAAAGCAAAAAAAAGCATAAAGGAAAGAATAAGCCTGGCCCTGGTATTCAACAGTTCCGACGTTCCTTTTGCCGGCGTCCTTAAAAATATAAGCACTCTATTGCCTGATGTGCCCGTGATCGGAGCTACCGTCAGCGGGTTTTTTTCAGCTACCTCGGTTTATAAAAGGGGCGTGTTTGTGGCGCTAATAACATTCCCCGAGGGCGTATATTTCACGACAGGGCATACTAACGGCGTTTCTGTGGCCAACAGCGGCATTGCCGCCGGCGAGGAAATGGCCGAACAGCTGCTCTACGGCTTTAAAAATGTGCCTCGCAGCACAAGCCTTTTGTTGTTTGATAATCTTGCAAAAGGTAGCACGAATTTTATTTCCGGCCTCCAGGAAAAGCTGGGCAAAAGCTTCCCCTGCGTGGGAGCGGCTCTAGCAAATCCGACAGACAGCCGGTTGAACTGCCTGTATTTCAACGAGATATCGCTGACAGACTCCTGCGTGGGGCTTCTTCTGGGCGGAAAAGTCACATTCGGCTTCGGACTGCGCCACGGTTGGAAGCCTCTGGGGAAACCGCATACGATTTCCTCCGCCGAGGATAATATCATTCGGACAATAGACGACGCTCCCGCGATAGAGCTTTATGAAGAATACCTGGGATATGACGAGCAAAAAATCAGAAGCGAGTTCAAAAACCTTTCAATGCTCTATCCCATCGGCATCAAGACTGCCGGCCAGGAAGAATATCTCTTGCGCAGCATCCAATCTGTTGAAAGCGACGGGTCAATAGTATGCCTGGGCAGCGTGTCGCCCGGGAGCACCATACGCCTTATGATCTCGACAAAAGAAACCTGTCTTGAGGCTACCAGGGCCGCCATAAACGAAGCAAAAACCACCCTGAGCCTTCAGGCCGTAAAGTTCCATAAAGAAAAAACTTCAAAACTTATGCTGGTCTTCAACTCTTTCCCCAGGGCTGTATGTATGGGTAAAGACATCCAGACCGAACTTAAAATCATCAACGAATCGTTTGAGCCCGGAACCGGAATTGTAGGCATCAACACTTTCGGCGAGCTTGCGCCGCTGGCCGCTAAAAGCCAGCTCGGCCAGACATACTTCCATAACCAGATGATCTCTATTTTGATAATTGAGGGATAAATGAGCGACTTTGAACTGTTCATGAGCGCAGCGGGGATGATAGGCATAATCGCATCGCTTGCCCTCGGGGGCCTGCTCATGATAAAGTGGAGCGAAAACAAACAGCTGTCGAGCGAGATCGACGGCCTCAAGCATACGCTTGACGAAATGGACGGCCAGGCAAAACTTGTCGTGCGCACGGATATAGAGCTAAACAAAGCGCAGGAAGAGCTGGACAAAAAAATAACCGGCCTGTACGCCCTTCAAACGCTTTCCCGCTCCATCAGCTCAACGCTCGATGAGATCCAGATATTCAGCCGGATAGAACCCCGGGTCCTTGCGGACCTCGGGTTCGAAAAAGCCATGGCCCTTGTCTGGGACGCAAAAACAAAACAGTTTAATATCCGCATGGCGGTCGGTTTTTCCGACGGGGACGCATTGTCCATTAAATCTTTGCTCGATACCGACACCGAGTTCTTCGCGGCTCTGATCACAAACGAACAGTCCCTTTCATCCATAACCGCATCAATGGACCAGGCGCTGAAAAACAAAATCGGCGCCATCTTTCACGTCGCGTCTTTTGTCGTATCGCCGTTTCTGCCCAAAGAGGGGAATAAGGGCCTGCTTTTCGCGGGCGTTTCCAGCGCCGAAGCAATTTTTAACGAGGGCGACGAAGAATTAATAAAGATCCTTGCCAACCAGATAGGCCAGGCGATCGAAAACGCCAGGCTTTTCGAAAACACCTGGCAGGCCCACCAGGAGCTCGAGAACCGCGTGGAGCAAAGGACCAAGGAACTGTCCCTTGCACTTGAAGAAGTCAAGCGCGTCAGCCAGAGAAAAAACGACTTCGTGTCGAATGTATCGCACGAATTGCGCACCCCTCTTACTTCCATCAAGGGATACGCCTCTATTCTTCTCTCGGGGAAACTCGGGACTATTCCCGAGGAAGCGCATAAGCGGTTGAGCAAGATAAACAAGCACTCGGACGAACTGGTGCAATTCGTCAATGACCTTCTGGACATAGCGCGGATAGAATCGGGCAGAATAACGCTTAAGATAGCGCCGATGAACTTAAAATCGCTTATAGACGAAGTCGGGGACATGCTAGGCGTCCAGATGAAAGAGCATCAGATCGGCTTCTCAGTCGAGATTCCGGAGAACATGCCCGAGGTCATGGCAGACTACAGCCAGATCAAGCGCGTTTTCATAAATCTTATAAACAACGCGATAAAATACACTCCGGCCAGCGGCAGGATAGTCATACGGGTCCACAGCGCCGCGGACAGCATCCAGGTGGACGTCACTGACACAGGCTGCGGAATGCCGGATGACGCAATTGACAAGCTGTTCGTAGAGTTTTACCGCGTTGACATGGCCATAAATCAGGAAGTAAAAGGAACTGGCCTGGGGCTTGCAATGGTCAAGCATATTGTCGAGGCGCATAAAGGCAGGATCTGGGTCAGGAGCAGGCTGGGCTTCGGATCAACATTCAGCTTTACTTTGCCTGTTTCCGCATAAAAAACAAGGAGATTACCGTGGCTATCAAGATACTCGTTGTCGACGACGAACCCGATATAAGAGATGTCCTGCGCATAACCCTCGAGGATGAGAAATACGAGGTCTTTGAAGCCGAGAACGGAGCTGACGCGCTTGTCTTCATCCAGAAAAAGCTGCCGGACCTTGTTCTGTGCGACTATAAAATGCCCCGCATGGACGGCAGGGAATTCTGCCGCCTGATAAAAAAAGATATACTGCTGCGGCACCTTCCGGTAATAATGGTGACTGGCAAGGGAGATCTGGCGGACAAGGTAGACGGAATAGAATCCGGAGCTGACGATTATATCGTAAAACCTTTTGAACCAAAGGAACTCATAGCCCACATCCGCATGGTCCTGCGCAGATCGGGCATTGACCTTGAGGCCAACCCCCTCACCCGGCTTCCCGGGAACGTCTCCATCCTGGACGAGCTGTCGCGCAGGATAAAAAGCAGGGAGCTTTTCGCGGTCTGTTACGTCGACCTGGATAAATTCAAGGCTTATAACGACACTTACGGATTCGAGCACGGCGACACCGTTATCAAGGAGACTGCCAGAATATTGCTGAATGCTGTGGCCGATAACGGCAACCCGGATGATTTTGTCGGGCACGTCGGAGGCGACGATTATGTGCTGGTGACATCGATGCAAAAGGTCGAACAGATATGCAACACGATAATCGAGCGGTTCGACAAGATAGCCCCGGGATTTTATAACGATACCGACAGGAAAAACGGCTATATAGTCGCGCATGACCGGCAGGGAAGCCAGAGGCAGTTCCCTCTTCTGTCCATATCGATCGGCGTTGTAACCAACGAATTCCGCAAAATAGAGCATGTGGCGCAGGTCGGAGAGATCGGCGCAGAGCTCAAGGCTTACGCCAAAAGCCAGTCCAAAAGCAACTACGTAATGGATAAACGCAAGGCGGACGAGGCCGAGCCGGGCGTTCAAAAGCCTTGATTTTAACCCTCTGATACTATATACTTATTAAACACATCTTATTGCCCTCTAGTGCAATGGTAGCACGACTGGCTCTGGACCAGTTAATCATGGTTCGAATCCATGGGGGGCAACCATCAGCTTTAAAAACTCAAAAATCAATATGGATGCGCAAGCGCAAAACACAAATTTCATCCGGGAAATAATTAACGCGGATCTAGCTGCGGGGAAGAACGGCGGCGCGGTTCACACGCGCTTTCCCCCGGAACCCAACGGCTATCTTCATATAGGGCATGCAAAAAGCATCTGCCTTAATTTCGGCATAGCCAGGGATTACAAAGGACTGTGCAACCTGCGGTTCGACGACACCAACCCCGAAACAGAGGACGTTGAATACGTGAATTCCATTATGGAAGACGTGCGATGGCTGGGGTTTGACTGGCAGGACAGGCTTTATTACGCCTCTGATTATTTCGAAAAGATCTATGAGTTCGCCGTCACCTTGATAAAAAAAGGCTCGGCTTTTGTCTGCGATCAGTCTCTCGAGGAAATGCGCAAATCCCGCGGCACGATCACCGAGCCCGGCAGGAACAGCCCGTATCGCGACCGCAGCGTCGAGGAAAACCTGGATCTTTTCGGCCGGATGCGAGCAGGAGAATTTCCAGAAGGGGCAAAGGTTCTGCGGGGTAAAATAGACATGGCCAGCCCGAACCTTTTAATGCGGGATCCCGTGTTCTACCGCATCAGAAAAGAATCGCATCACCGTACAAAAAACGCCTGGCGCATCTATCCGACTTACGATTTTACTCACGGGATCTGCGATTCCATAGAAGGAATAACCCACTCTATCTGCACGCTGGAATTCGAGGTTCACCGCCCGCTGTATGATTGGATACTGGCTGAACTGGGCATCCATCATCCCCAACAGATCGAATTCGCCCGTCTTAATCTGAGCCACACGCTTTTAAGCAAGCGCAAGCTTCTGGAACTTGTGCAGAAAAAGCTCGTCAGCGGCTGGGATGACCCGCGCATGCCGACCATATCGGGCTTCAGGCGCCGCGGCTACACCCCTGAATCGATCAGGCGGTTCTGCGATATTATAGGAGTGGCGAAAGCCGACAGTATCATAGACCTGGTGCTTCTGGAAAACAGCATCCGGGAAGAGCTCAATAGAACAGCGCCGCGCGCAATGGCGGTCCTGCGGCCCGTAAAGGTGGTCATTGACAATTATCCGCAAGGGCAGACAGAAGAAATCGATGCCGTTAACAATCCCGAAGATTTGTCGTCAGGCACTCGCAAGCTTCCGTTTTGCAGGGAAATATATATTGAGCGGGAAGATTTCCGCGAAGACCCGCCAAAACAGTATTACCGGCTGTCTCCGGGGCGCGAGGTAAGGCTGCGCTACGCTTATTTTATCAAATGCGAAAGCGTAGTAAAAAACAGCGCTACCGGCGAAATATCGGAGATACACTGCACGTATGATCCGTTGACTCGCGGGGGCGACGCTCCGGACGGAAGAAAGGTAAAAGCCACTCTCCACTGGGTTTCAAGCCGGCACGCGGTGCCTTTAGGCGTACGCTTATACGATAATCTTTTCACCAAACGCGATCCCGACGATATACCGGAAGGCTCGCATTTTACGGTAAATCTTAACCCCGGATCTCTCGAAACTATCGGATCCTGCATGGCTGAACCCGGGCTCAAGAACGCCCGGCCGGGCAGCAGGTATCAATTCGAAAGACTGGGTTATTTTTTTGCGGATCCAGCGGATTCCGCGCCCGGCGCGCCTGTATTTAACAGAACTGTCACGCTGCGCGACACCTGGGCGAAAATAGAAAGCAAGCTCTGATATGGCCGGGACTATACGGCCGGGTCATAAGGCTATGCCATTAATAAATTCTTCTGCTCTTTTAATGCGCGATGACGCAACATTTTTTCCTTTTCTGTAGCCTGTCAGGCCTAGATTCCAGGCTTTGTGCACTACATCAAAGATTTGCCAGGCAGCCGGACTTTGCGGAATACTGTCCTGCAGATTACATAAAAGCCAGTCAGCATAGGCCCTGTTTGCGAGGTCGTAAACAAAGCTCGAGCTTATTACATCCTCCCAGGAATACTGCCTGAAATAAGGGTAAACCCTCTGAACGTCTTCATACGCCCCCGGGCTGAAGCCCAGCGGCCCAAAACCCTTGCCGTCCGGGTGCATATAGCCTGAGGATACTGATTCGGGCCTGGATAGAGGATGAGGGCTTTCCAGGTAATTCAAGCCGCTTCGTAAATATTCCCATGTCTGCGGCGTGGCATATTTAAATACAGGCATGCCATACTGCTGGTTTGCATATAATTTTACGTCAGCGCATAATATATTGCAGGACATTAAGATAGATAATAATACTATATGCGCTATTTTTTTCATGGCAGCACCATAAATAAAAAACCGGCCGGGACTAACCGTAAAGGCAAGCCATGGCCGGGCATAAAAAACCCTAAGGCAAAGTGCTTAGGGTTATGCTGACACGATACCTTTTGGCAGCCCCGCTATCCTGTTCCCAGGACCGGTGGCGTTGCGCCCCAGCATTACTGCTAGTTTGCCTTTTCAGCAGGTATTAATATTAGCCGAATTATCAGATCATTTAGGTTCCTCTATTAAAGTATGCACTACATATTATCGCAATACAAGTCGATTTATCTTGCCTTGAAAGGCTATACGTATTAGAATATAATCCGCCTCAAGAAAATATGATTTGAATGCTATTGCGTACCTGGCGCTTATAGGTATTGCGCCAGTACGCGCTCTCTAGCGCGTACCTGGCTAGGTATTGCGCCAGTACGCGCTCTCTAGCGCGAGGATGGCGGAATTGGCAGACGCGACAGTTTGAGGGGCTGTTGGTTGCATAAACTGTGAGGGTTCAACTCCCTCTCCTCGCACCAAAATAAANTAAAAACTAGGGGACGCTTCCCAGAAGCGTCCCCTAGTTTTTTTCTTCGTTTTAATAATACCCCGAAGTTCCGCCCCAGGTGCTGTTGGTCAGACTTATCGCAAGGGTATAGGCGCTCGGCCCCTGCGGAGCTTTTCCTCCGCTTGTGCAGCGCGTCGCGATCGCATGAGTATCGTTAATGCTGTATCTGAAGAATTTCTCCGCCCTGCAGTTCCTCGGGAACTGGATATCCGGCAGATTAAGATCTGCCATGTCAGCCGGCGGATTGCGATGGTCCATTATATACTGGGCCAGCGCCACCCTCACTTCCCATAAAGCCTGTTTTGCGTCATTAGCCCGGGATTTCTCAAATAGATGGCCATAGTGCTTTATGCCGACAGTGGCCAGCACACCGATTATGATTATTATAACAAGCAGTTCTATGAGGGTAAACCCTCTATTTGATCGTAACGCTGACATCGATAGAAGTATTATTGTTGGTCAGGGTTATATTATACGTCATGTTATTATATGTATTGTCGTGAAAATACCGCAGGTACCCTGGATCGACGGTAATCTTCTTTTTGCTCGGGGTCAAAGTCCTTGCCCTGAATGCCAGCTGGCCCCGCGCCAGAGCGTGTAAAACTCCGTTCTTGTTAGCCTTTGAAATGAAATCATTCTCAACAATATAGCTGACGTTTGACACTGCCAGAAAAAAAGCCAGCATCAGCGATGAAACCGTGACCAGTACACCAACCAGTAGCGCTATCATATGTCTGCCTGTTAATTAGGCGCAACAATATCAACAAACCAGAATTTAATTCCCTCTGCTTTCACCACTTTCGTAGACAGGCCGATAGCTGCGGATTTCGAGCAATTCGCAGCGACAACGACCGTGCAGAAATCGGGCTCCGAATCCTGGGTCCTGATAAATTCCACATACGGACGGAATTTGCTCTCGACCAGTATTTCGGTCTTTCCCAGGGTCCGGTCCTCTAAAACCAGGTTCCCGGTTGTATTGTTCACTCCGTACCAATACTCGGTGTCGCCCTCGTAAGGCGTGATATTATACACATCCCTGGACCCGACAAAATGCATTTCAGTCCTCAATGTATCCTGGGTGCTGTTTGAAGCGCCGAACACGGAATAAATGCGGCTGGCGCTGGGAATGCGAATAGCCATGTCCTCCAAAGCATAACCCAGCTGGTTGTAAGCATTATAGCGCTCCATATATATATTTATCTGCTTGCTGGTCAGGTTGCTGATATGAAAAATGGCCAAAAATATGACCCCTGCCAGCACAAGGGCTATCAATAATTCCAGAAGCGTCATGCCTCGCTTAAACATTGATCACCTGTTGTCGCGGTTATTGCGTCTTATTTTCAACTGCCAGCACAGTCACGTCATAAGCCCTCAGCCATACCGTGGTATTCAAGGACTCATGGCACCATTGAACATTGATCCTGTGGCTGCCTCTTGTTACATTCTGCATCTCCAGGATATTGTTTATATATATCTGGCTCATTATAGGCGTGCGGGTAATGATCCCGTACTCCGTATTGCCGTCCAGAATGCAGCGCGTAAGCACCGTTTCATCCGGATCCGGAGGCCTGGCGGTGTTATATGAAATTGCAAGATTATACATTACAACTACGTCCTTGGGCACCCTGTAATTGAAATCCAGCACTCCGCCGGGTCCGGTGATATTGGTCCAGTTGTATAGATTTTCGCCCATGCCGTCGGTATATTCTGGTGGAAGAATTCTTGGAGCGCTGTAAAGAGTCGCATTAGCTCCGGTAAACTTGTCGCCCCTGGAAGCTATATGTACCAGGGGATATGTAACAATGTTGGACATCCTGATCGTCTTATTGCTGACAGATTCGTTTTGAGGGTTTCTTTCCCTGTAAAGCGTTTCAACCGTGATATTCTTATAGGGGATCCTGGCTGGATTGCCCTCAAGGCCCTCGGTCACGTTTACGGTCCAGTTGAACAGAGCATTATCCTGGGTGTCCCTGAACTGCTGGCTTATGGCCGCGTCGTCGCCGCTCTCGTTGCGCACGAGCTCATCGAACGATTTCGCCATATACTCCTGCAGTTTTACGTTGGTAATGCTCATGGCCCGGGACTTGTGCTCTGCTTTTTTGAGCATATAATAGCCGCTTATCACAGCCGCTGACACGCATGCCGCTATAAGCCCGGTTATGATCAAAGCCACAAGTATCTCGATAATACTAAGGCCTTTCTTGTTTTTCATTTATTGCTTTCTCTGCTGTAAGGGATAACATTCACTATCAAATTGCGCATTCCCGCGGGGCTGGTAATTCTCATGGCGCCCTTGTTCTCCCAGAATATTTTGATGTTTACAGTCGGGGGCAGTTGCTTATCTTCAGGCCTGCCCGTAGGCGAAGGAAAATCTTCCCTGGTTATTACATACGTCCCTGTTAAAGTCGGATCGTAAAGAGCGTCTTCGTTGGCATTATTATTCATTTCCGGGATCTGAAGGGTGCACGGACTTTCCTTCATCAGTTTATCATTGATTTTAATATACGTGTTAACATTATTGGCAAGGCACTTGTATCTTGCTGTGGCCTCGAATGTCTCGCATACGCGCTCATCAAGGCGCCACGGAACGCATTGCCCCACCACCCTTACAGTCCAGAAGACCAATAACTTTGCCGTTTTCCTGTGCGCCGGCAGTATATTGATAGACGCCTTTAAACCCTGTATCTCTTTCAAGCCCATTCTGTTCGCCTGGAACGACGTGCCGGTAGCTGCTTCCACAAACTTTGGGTTATTAGGATCAATGGGAACATCGCCTTTTTTTATTTTATCAAAGAAGGCGGTGCAGTCCGGCGATACCCAGTCGGCGTTGTCCACAGTGATAATCGGATAGTACATCGCTTCAAGAAGTATATTTTCAGTGCCTTTCTTTTCAATTACTTCCGGGATCTCGGAAGTCGGGACGCTGCCGGTCTGGGCCGCCAGCGACACGCCTGCCGCAAGGAATACAACAGATGCCGCCAAAGCCAGTCTTTTCATTGCGCACCTCCTCTAATAGAACGCCT
>JALOQI010000025.1 GCA_025453435.1 Candidatus Omnitrophota bacterium | reverse complement strand
TGCCCGGCGAGTTTTCTTCTCCCGACGAGATAAATACCGTGATCCTCGGCACAAGGGACAACAAGCCGGTCTACCTGCGGGATGTGGCGCGCATCGAAGACTCATATAAAGAGATCAGCACGATCGTGCGCATTAACCGCCATCCCGGCCTGACCATGATGGTGCAGAAACAGACAGGCACCAACAGCGTTGAAGTGGCAAATCAGGTAAAAAAGAAATTGCATGAGTTGGTAAAATCTCTGCCGTCCGATGTCAAGATGCAGGTCGTATTCGATACATCAAAAGATATCACGGATTCCTTAAAATCCCTTTCCGATTCTTTGTGGCTGGCTATTGCGCTTGTTGTCCTGGTGGTCTGGTTTTTCCTGCGGCAGCTGGTGCCCAGCCTTATCATAGCGCTGACGATCCCGTTCTCGCTGATGATAACGTTCTTATATCTTTTCCTTGCAGGCAGGACCATAAACGTAATCAGCCTTTCTTCAATGGCTATTGCCTCGGGCATGGTCGTGGATAACGCGGTCGTGGTCGTGGACAATATTTTCCGAAAGATCGAGCGCGGCCAGCGCGTTACCGAAGCATCTATATTCGGGACATCCGAGATGTTCCTGTCCATAGCAGCCTCCACTTTAACGACGGTTGTGGTATTTTTGCCCATGTTCTTTATCACGGGCGTGGTCGGAGTCATCTTCTCAGAGCTTGCTGCGATAATCACCGCTACTCTGATGGCGTCGTTGTTCACCGCAGCAACATTCAGCCCAATGCTCTGTTCTGTGTGGCTCAAGCCTGTATCTAACGGCAACGGCAAGGAAAAGAAAAAAGTCACGTTTGCCGCAATATATAACGCAATCGAACGGATAATCGTCGGATGGGAAAATATATATGAAAAATCATTAGGCTGGTGTCTGCGGCATAAGAAAACAGTTCTGGTAGGATTCTCGGCGGTTTTCTTCAGCACGCTCCTTTTGACCCGTTTTGTAGGCAATGAGTTCATGCCTGAGGAAGACGCAGGCGACCTGAACATCAGCGTTCAGCTGGCAATAGGAACCAGGGTCGAGGAGACCGATAAAGTCGCCAAAAAGATCGAGGATATTTTCGATAATCTGAAAGAAAGAAAGTTCAGCTTTGTGCGAAGCGGCCAGGTCATAGGCATCGGAAGGATGCTCGGCCAGGCCTCAGGCTCGCATGTGGTATATGCCGGGTTGAAGCTGGTGCCGAAAAATGAACGTAAACAGTCGAATAAAGAGATTGGCCAGCTGGTCAGGGCGCAGGTGCGTAAAATAGCCGGTGTTCAGAAGGTGGATGTCACAACCAGCAGTGTTGTTTCCAGGCTGATCCTGGGCGGCGGCGGAAAGGCGATCTCAATCGAGATCATAGGCAATTCATTCGACCAGACAAATATGGTGGCTGAAAAGATCAGGGCTATTGTGGCTGCGACGCCCGGTGCCGTCGATACTGCTATTTCGCGCGATATCAGCAGGCCCGAGATGCGTATCAGTATTGACCGGGAAAAGGCGGCAAGCCTGGGGCTTAATATGACAACGGTAGGCAAGAGCATCAAGACTTTTGTCGAGGGCACCAGCGCTACTAAATACCGGGAAAAGGGAAGGACCTATGACATTTACGTGCGCCTGGAAGATGCCTCTCGTTCGCGCATAGAAGATATAGAAAATCTTTCCGTGGTTTCTCCGGCGACCGGCAGGCAGATCAAGCTGTCAAGTTTCGCTAAGGTTTACGAAACAACCGGGCCCATGGATATTGAGCGCAAGAACCGCGAGCGCGTTATCAGGGTCGAAGCCAACGTATTCGGCCGTTCCAGCGGAAAGATAGCGGAAGATATAAAAAAAGAGCTGGCAAAGATAAGCCTGCCTTCGGATATCATGGTTAATATCGGCGGCGAAGCTGAAGAGCAGCAAAAGGCGTTCCGCGATCTTATAGTTCTGCTTTCGCTTGGCATCATCCTGGTGTACATGGTTATCGCCGCGCAATTTGAGTCCCTGCTGGATCCCTTTATCATCATGTTCTCAGTGCCGTTCACATTTACCGGCGTTATCTGGGCGCTTGCCTCAACAGGCATGACATTGAACGTGAATTCATTCCTGGGCATGGTCATGCTAATGGGTATTGTCGTCAACAACGCGATCGTTCTCATCAGCTATATCAACATTCTGCGGGCGCGCGGATATTCAATGTATGAAGCTGTTACAGCAGGAGGCAAGGATCGCCTGCGGCCTGTATTGATGACTACCATTACCACAATGGTGGGATTGCTGCCGCTGGCATTGTCTAACGGCGAAGGGTCGGAAAACTGGAAACCTCTTGGCACTACCATGGTCGGAGGATTAATGGTATCCACATTCATTACAATGCTTTTTGTGCCAACCCTGTATGCAGTTTTCCACAGGAAAGCTGCGGATAAAGCGGCTGTCAGAAAATGCGATCTGCCTCCGGAGGGCAAAACCCATGATTAACAAAATGGTCATGATCTCTTATAATGAAGCTGTTGATGCCGAAGTCATGGAAGCTCTTGAGCAGTCATGCAGCCTGGATAACTATACCAAGATCCCGGCAGTGTTCGGCAAAGGTAAAAGCTCAGGCACGCACCGCGGGGATGATATCTGGCCGGGCCGCAATAATCTATTGCTGGTCGGATGTTCCGACTCTGAAGCTAAGAAATTAATGGCGCAGATACAAAAGCTGCGCGCTAAACTCGGTAAAGAGGGCGTTAAAGCATTCGTCCTGCCCGTAGAAGCAGTCACCGATTAAAAATGGAGCAAACCAGCCGCAATCTATTTAAAGATCCTGCTGCTTGCGCTGATAGGGAATTTTTTGAGCCCATCGTCTTCGCAGCGGGCGTTCGTCTTGAAAGGATCGTTTCCCTCGGGCAGTCAACGCCGGAAGGAATTTGGCTGCAGCAGGATCAGGACGAATGGGTCCTGTTATTGGCGGGAAGCGCCAGGCTGGCATTCGAAAATGGGCGCCGGCAGCTTGTCATGGTCCCCGGGGATCATATAATCATCCCTGCCGGATGCAGTCACAGGGTGGAACAAACAGATGATTCTCAAAAAACCGTCTGGCTTGCTTTACACTATCCTGCAGTTAAAGAGCCCGGGATCAAAGACGTAAAAGTGGTCCGCACGCGCAGGCGCAGACGAAGCGCAAGCGCCCGTCTTATCAAAAACACGCTTGTCGTGCGCGTCCCGCACCGCATATCCGACGAAGACCTGCAGGCTATCGTAAGGGAATTCTGGGGAAAAATAGAGAAAAAGCTTTTAAAGAAGAAGCTGAATTCCGGCCAGGACCTTGCGCGCCGAGCAAAAGAGCTCAACCGCGAATATTTCTCTGGTAAACTCCGGCTTTGTTCTATAGAATATGTAACTGATCAGAACTCCAAGTTCGGCTGCTGCGATTATAGCCGAAATAAGATACGCATAGCGCACCACGTAGCAGCGATGCCTGCATGGGTGCGGGATTATGTCCTGGTGCACGAGCTGTGCCATCTGGTTCATCCCGATCACGGAGCTGATTTCTGGAAGCTCGTCAGCCGGTATAAGCTTACGGAGCGCGCCAAAGGTTATCTGCTCGCAAAAGGATACGAACTCAATGACGAAGCGCCATGAGGGGAAGACCAAATTCATAGAGCTTAAAAAGATCTACGAAACCCTCCACGGGGAACACGGCTGCATGTGGGACAAAGAGCAGACGCATGCTTCCCTGCTGAAAGACCTGCAGGAAGAGGTGGATGAGTTCGTTGAGGCCGTGAAGAACAAGGATTATCCGCACATGAAAGAAGAGGTCGGCGACATCCTGCTCCACGTCATGTTCCAGGCTCAGATAGCGGCTAAATCAAAAAAATTCGATATAGAGGATGTGATCGACGGCTTGATCAGGAAAATAATACGCCGCCATCCTCATGTGTTCGGCGATCAGAAAGTAAGCTCTACAAAAGAAATAATCGCCAACTGGCATAAGATAAAGTCCGCGGAAAAGAAAAACAAAAGCCGCATACGCGGCCGGAGCAAAAAATGAATCGCAGTGAGCAGGCCCTTAAAAATGAGATGATCAATATCGGCAGAAAATTATACGACAGATCCCTGGTGGTTGCGAAATCGGGCAATTTAAGCTGCCGCCTGGACAAGGATACGGTCCTGATAACTGCAAGCGGCACAAGCCTAGGCGCGTTGACGCAAAAAGACATAGTAAAAGTGAGCCTGTCAAAAAAAATCACCGGTTCAGGCCGGCGGCCGTCATCAGAGCTGCCTTTGCACAGCATGATATACGAGAATTTCGACTGCAGCCGCGTGATCCACTGCCACCCGCCTCTTACAAATGCGTACTTTGCGGTATATCCCCGTCTGGCGGAGCTGATCTTCGAAACCCGCCATACCATCGGCGAAGTTCCGGTAGTCAAACAGAACTCGGTTACGGTCACAGACCCCAAGCCGGTCATTTCCGCTTTAAAGAAAAATCCGCTTGTCGTGCTGAAAAACCACGGCACGGTGGCCATGGCTGACGGTTTTACCGAAGCGTTCTATTATATTGAAGCGCTTGAGTCAGCTGTTGAAGTCGCCGCAGCGGCGCGCCTGTTCAAAAAAGATATCCTCGATGACCTCGATACATGCCTGAACACAAGATTAAAAAAAGCCTAAAGAATTCTTTCTGGGACGGATTCTTTGCTTGCTGCATGACGGGATTTACCACGGAATACATAACCCCGTATGCGCTTGCCTTAAAAGCCCAGGTCAGCCAGATAGGGCTTTTGTCTGCTTTGCCGAACCTGGTTTCATCGCTTGTCCAGCTCAAATCCGCAGACGTTACCCGCAAGTCAGGCAGCAGGAAGAGAATTATCTGCCTTTTTGTTTTCCTGCAGGCATTGACAGGCATTCCGATCATTCTCATACCTTTTTTGTTCAAAGGATATGAAGTATTTGCTCTTATATTTTTCGTAACGCTTTTCACAAGTTTCCAGGGTTTTGCCAACCCTATCTGGGCCAGCCTTATGTCAGATCATCTGCCAAGGAATAAAAGGGGCAGGTATTTCGGCTGGAGAAATACCGTTCTGGGCATAGTCGGCATTGTCTGCCTTTATATGGCCGGGTTTGTGCTCCAGAAATTCAAACAGCACGGCCTGGTAGGATTTTTCATCATATTCGGCGCAGCAACCGCGTGCCGTTTTGTATCCTGGTATTTTGTGACAAAAATGTATGAACCGCCTCAGCATGTCAGGCCCGATTCATATTTTAGCTTTTTTGATTTTCTGCGCAGAGCGAAAGATTCTAATTTTGCCAGGTTTGTGTTTTTTTCAGCGGCTTTGCATTTTTGCGTTTACATCGCCGCGCCGTTTTTCTCCGTGTTCATGCTGCGCGACCTGAAATTCAGCTATATCACTTATACTGTACTTCAAAGCATAGTGAGCCTTGTCACAATATTGACCATAGGCAGGTGGGGCAGGAGCGCAGACCGCGTGGGTAATGTCAAAGTGTTGCGCATCACATCCCTTTTTATAGCAAGCTTGCCTCTTTGGTGGGTCGTGTGCAGGCATCCCGTATATTTGCTATTCGCTCAGGCAGTGTCGGGAATGGCCTGGGCAGGGTTTAATCTTTGCGCTTTGAATTTTATCTATGATGTTGCAACGCCCGCAAAACGGACGCGCTGCATATCGTATTTTTATTTCTTCAACGGCTTTGCGATATTCTTCGGCTCTATCGTAGGCGGATATCTGGCAGACAGAATGCCGCAGCTTTTTGGGTACAGGCTCTTGAGCCTTTTTGTCCTGGCATCAATTTGCAGGCTTGCGGTAGCTATTTTTGTTGCGCCCGGGATAAAAGAGGTTCGGCCTGTCGAACATGTTTCGTCGCGCGACCTGGTCTTTAGCGTCGTTGGCCTGCGGCCCGCTATAGAATAAGAAAGAAGTGCTAATATGGTAAATATTAAAGATCTCAATCTAACGGAACTCGAATCGGTGATTTCTGTCTGGGGTTTCCCGCGTTTTCATGCTAAGCAGATATTTACCTGGATGTATCAGCGCGGTGTACAGGATTTCGGTCTGATGTCCGATCTGCCGTCATCACTCAGGGATAAACTTGAATCGCATTATTTGGCGCACGCCCTGGATATCCGGGAAAAAAGGCTGTCGGCAGACGGCACGGAAAAATTCCTTTTTGCTTTGCAGGATAAAGGCCTGATAGAGGCTGTAAGCATACCGACGCAAGACAGGGTCACCGGTTGTATTTCCAGCCAGGTGGGCTGTAAGTTCAATTGCGGCTTTTGCGCAAGCGCTAAATCCGGATTCAGCAGGGATCTTTCAGCCGGCGAGATCATAGAGCAGGCGCTGGTTCTCAAGTTCAACTCAAAGGCTAAAAAGCTTTCACATCTTGTGTTCATGGGCACAGGCGAGCCCCTGGACAATTATGACAATGTCCTAAAAGCCATCAGGGTCATAAATTCCAAAGAATCTCTGAACATCGGAGCCAGGCGCATAACTGTTTCCACAAGCGGCCTTATCCCGCAGATAAAAAGACTGTCCGAGGAAGGCATTCAGATAGAGCTTTCCGTTTCTTTGCACGCCAGCGACAATAAGACCAGGTCAGCGCTTATGCCCGTAAATAAAAAGTATCCGCTTGAGGAACTGATAACCGCCTGCAAGGCGTATTACAAAGAAACAGGCAGGCAGGTGACTTTTGAATACATACTTATATCGAAATTAAATTCTTCATTGGCAGATGCAAAGAAATTAGGTACAATATTACATGGATTCGACAGCAAGGTGAATCTTATCCCTCTTAACAGCGCGGGGATGCCCGGTTTCGAAGCTCCGGGAAAAAAGGACGTATTGTTTTTCAAAGACGCTCTGACAAAATGCGGAATTCACGCAACCGTAAGACAGCCGCGGGGACAGGATATCGAAGCTGCCTGCGGACAGCTGCGCGCAGGCTGTCAAAAAATTTAAGCACATGAAAAAAAATATCGTATCGGTTATTCCTGTGCGCTGGCTGATATTTGCCGCTTGTGTTATCCCTGGGATGCTATCGTTGACAGGCTGCATCAACACTAACATTACAAATATTGCTTCTTTGGGGAAAAATATCGTCTGCTTCGGCGATTCTATAACCCAGGGATTCGGCGCAGA
>JALOQI010000024.1 GCA_025453435.1 Candidatus Omnitrophota bacterium | reverse complement strand
TATCTCGCGGGTGAGCTCAAGATGAGGCAGTTGATCTTCTCCGACAGGCACGACGTCGGCTTTATATAGAAGTATGTCGGCTGCCTGAAGAACCGGGTATCCGAGGAACCCGTATGTGTGCAGATCCCGGGTGCTGGACTCTCTGAGCTGTTCTTTGTATGTCGGGCAGCGCTCAAGCCATCCAAGGGGCGTCAGGCACGAGACCCTGCGGATCCTCGTATTCGCCCATAAGCGCATGCCAGTCAGCTACCATAAAAAAACAATCGAACTCCTGCTGCAGCGCGATCCAGTTTTCGAGCGTGCCGACCAGGTGCCCCAGATGAAGCTTGCCGGTGGGCCTCATGCCGCTTAATATCTTTTTCTTGGGAGACATGCTGTTTTATTCCAGTGTCCTTGCGATCTTTTCTATCTTGTATACTTCCACAACGTCGCCTTCGGAGACTTCATTAAAACCCTTGAAGGTCATCCCGCATTCGTATCCCTCTTCCACTTCGCGCACATCGTCTTTAAAGCGCTTGAGCGAAGATAATTCGCCTTCGAACACGGACTTTCCGTTCCTTACTATGCTTATCGGGTTATGGCGGTTGACCGAACCTTTGGTAACCTGACAGCCTGCTATGGTGCCGCTTGAAAGCCTGAACACTTTTTTGATATCAGCCCTTCCCACAAAAACCTTTTTCAATTTAGGCTCGAGCATGCCCTCAAGCGCGGCCTTTATATCGTTGACGAGCTCATAGATCACATTATACACCCTCACATCCTGGCCTTCGCGGCTGACAAGGTCTTTTGCCGCGTCGTCTACCACAACGTTAAAACCGAGTATAAGGGCGTTCGAAGCGACCGCAAGAATGACGTCGGAAGAAGTGATATTGCCTATCCCTTCATGAAGCATGCACAACTGGACTTCATCCGAGGGTATTTTTTTGAGCGCTTCCTTTATGGCCTCGGCCGAACCCTGGGCGTCTGACTTAAGGACAAGGTTAAGCTCTTTGAGTTTTCCCTCTTTTATCTGGGCATAAAGGTCTTCAAGGCCCATGCGCTTTATCGGCTGCATCGCGTGCTGTTTGGCCTGTTCCTGCCTGCTCTCGGCAAGGTTCTTAGCCATCTTTTCTTCGGCGATCGCGTAAAACTTTTCTCCGGCCTCAGGCACGCCTGTTATACCCAGAACCTCGACCGGATAAGAAGGCCCCACCTCGGTAACGGCATGGCCCCGGTCGTTGAACATCGCCCTGATCTTGCCGTAATGTTGCCCCACTATTATGTTGTCGTTCAGATGCAAAGTGCCGTTCTGGACAAGAAGAGTGGATACAGGGCCGCGATTTTTGACTAATTTGGATTCTATGACAACTCCCCTGCCCTGTCTCGACGGATTCGCTTTAAGTTCAAGCATCTGAGCTTCCAGGAGTATCATATCAAGCAATTCGTTTATGCCCTGGCCTGTTTTTGCCGACACGGCCACGGTTATAGTCTTTCCTCCCCATTCCTCGCACAAAAGCCCGAATTCACCGAGCTGTTTTTTTACGCGGTCAGGTTCTGCCTGGGGCTTGTCTATTTTGTTCAAAGCTACGATAATACTTACATTGGCTGCCTTGGCATGGTCTATTGCCTCTTTAGTCTGGGGCATGACCCCGTCGTCAGCCGCTACTACAAGCACGACGATGTCCGTAACGCTCGCGCCCCTGGCGCGCATAGCCGTAAATGCTTCATGGCCCGGAGTGTCTAAGAACGTTATCTCTCCCTGAGCAAGCGGCACCCTGTATGCGCCCATATGCTGGGTTATGCCGCCGAACTCCGAATCGGCGACTTTTGACTTGCGTATCGCATCAAGGATAGACGTCTTGCCGTGGTCAACGTGGCCCATTATAGTCACTATAGGCGCGCGCGGACGAAGGTTTTCGGAACCGTCTTTTTCTTCATGAATGCTCAGAGCGGCCTCTTCCTCCGTAGGGGCTTCCACGATCTTATATCCGTATTTACGGGCTATTTCAGCGACTACGGCAGGATCGACATTCTGGTTTATCCCTGCCATCACGCGCCTGGACATTAATTCCATTATCAATACCGAGGCCTTGATCTGCAGTTTTATCGCGAGATCCTTGACGGTAACAGGATATTTTATTTCAAGAGGATTCAGTTCCTTGACGGGTTGCGCTGCAGCAGGCGGCTGGGCAGCAGGCGGCGCGGGCTGTTTGACCGGCTCCGCTTTAATAACAGCCTCATGCTTCTTTTCTTCTTTATGCGGTTCTTGTTTTTTCGGTTCTTCTTTATGCGGTTCTTCTTTTAATAAAACCTCTTTTTTGTGATGTTCTTTTTTAGGCAGATCTTTTAATTCAGCAGGCTTATGAACATGCGCAGTTGTTTTACGCTTATGCGCCGGCGCTGAAGCCTGTGCCTGGACCGGCGGCGCAATCACAGGGGCTGCAATTGCCGGGGCCGCAACAGCGGCCTGGACGTGCACGGCCTTTGTCTCGACAGCGTGGGCTTGGGCTGCTTTCTTATGAACTGCGGGCTTTTTGGTTTTTGGCAGTGCTGCTGCTTTTTCTTTAACTTTAGCGGCAGAGGGCTTTGCTGTTGTCTTTGTTTTTGCCGGCTCGGCAGCCTTTTTTATTTTAGGCTTCTCTACGGTCTTAGTCTTTTTAGGTTTATCCATATCACTTCTCCAAAAGTTTCTTGGCTTCTTTGATTAATTTTTCAGCCTTCTTTTCGGCAATACCTTTAACCTTTGTAAGAGCTTCGATATCGGCCTTCGCTATATCAGACAGGGATTTAAATCCCGCATCATTGAGGCTCTCGATAGTTTTAGCTCCAACGCCGGGCAATTCCGATAAAGAACCGGCTGTATCCTGTGGCGCAGGCTCCTGAACAGGCTCTGCTGCCGGAGTTTCCGCAGTCATCGCGCTTAGCGCAGCTGCCGCAAGAGCGGCCTTTGTCCTGACATCCAATTCCCAGCCTACTAATTTTGAAGCAAGCCTGACATTCTGGCCGTGCTTTCCGATAGCCAGAGAAAGCTGGTCGTCGGCTACTATGACTTCCGCGCGTTTATTGGCCTTGTCGAGTTTTATCTCTCCGACTTCAGCCGGCAATAGCGACGCTTTTATATACTCCCTTATATCGTCGTTATACCTGACGATATCTATTTTTTCTCCCGATAGTTCGGTCACGATGTTCTTGACCCTTCCGCCGCGCATTCCCACGCAGGCCCCGACCGAATCGACTTTTTCATCTTTTGACCAGACAGCGATCTTTGTCCGCTCTCCCGGCTGGCGCGAAATAGACTTTATCTCAACGATGCCCTCGTAAATCTCGGGAACCTCAAGCTCGAAAAGCTTTTTCACAAGATTCTGGTGCTTGCGGGTCAGGATGATCTGTGCGCCTTTGTTATCCTTTCTTACCTCTAATATCATGGCCCGTATCCTGTGGCCCTGCTTGAATTCCTCTTTAGGCGACTGTTCGCTTTTGAGAAGAAGCCCTTCTGCCTTTCCCAGAAGATCGACAACGATGTTGCCTTTTTCAAAGCGGTAGACCGTGCCGCTGACTATTTCACCCACTTTGCCCTGGAATTCTCCGTAGACGACGTCTTTTTCCGCTTCGCGGATCTTCTGGATTATGACCTGCCGAGCAGCCGATGCCGCAATGCGGCCGAAATCGACGTTTGTGATCTCTTCCTTATTGCGAAAAGCGGTTATGCGGCCGTTTTCGGGATCGAGCTTAACTTCAAGCTCTTCATTGGGTTTTATGTCAATAACGCGTTTTACGGCGCTCAGCAGCGCTGACTCCACTGCCTGGATAAGCACTTCTTTTTTTATGCCTTTTTCGCGCTCTATCTGCTCGATGATATCAAGTAATTCTTTAGACATGAATATTTCCTTTCTAAAATCACAAAACTATCCGTTTTGCCTTGTTTATTTTTTCAACGGGTATTTCCGCAATGCCCTGCTTTGTCTCTAATATCAGCCGGCTCTCTTTCACGTCAGAAACAACCCCGTCTATTTCTATTTTACCATTGATCGGCTCTTTAAGAAAGCACTTTACTGCGTTCGACTTGCAGCGCTCGAAATCCCTGGCTGTGCGCAGAGGCCTGTCGAGCCCAGGGGAACAGACTTCAAGCACGTAATGTGACTCAAACAGGTTTTTTTCTTCGAGCATATCTCCTATTCCGCGGTTGAGGCTTGCGCATTCTCCCAGAGTTATGCCTCCGTGAGGATAATCAGCCAGAACACGGACAACTGTGCCGCTGCCCTCAGGACGCAGGATAAGCTCTACCAGCTCTAACCCGCGGGAGCTCAAAAAATCGCCTATCAATGCTTTAACCTGCGAAACAAGGCTTTCATTTATCATTTCCGCGCCTCTTTTATAAACTGCATAATAGCCGCGGGTTTATCCGTTTTTTTCTCGCCTGATCTGCGGCTTTTATATTCGAGCGTGCCGTTTGCCAGGAAATCCCTTCCTATAATAACCTGCGCGGGAACGCCTATAAGCTCAGCGTCCTTGAACTTGACTCCGGCGCGGTCATCCCTGTCGTCCAGAAGGACCGATAGCCCTTGAGATTCCAGAGAATCATGCAGACTTTTGGCCGTCTCCAAAACCGACTGATTGGTCACGTCAAGCGGGCTTATTATCACATCGAACGGCGATACCTCCTGCGGCCAGACAATGCCGCGCTCGTCATGGTTCTGCTCTATTACCGTTGCTACGAGCCTGGACACCCCTATGCCGTAACAGCCCATGACCGCCGGCAGGCTCTGGCCTTTGGCGTTGAGAAAATTCGCGTTCAAGATCGAGCTGTACTTTGTCCCGAGTTTAAATATATGGCCGACCTCGATGGTGTTGACCTTTTCGAGCTTGCCTTTGCATTTAGGGCAGACAGGGGCTTTATCTTCTTTATACGGAACTGGGGCCTTGCAGGATTCGCAAACAAACACAATATCCTCTCCGCATGCGGCAGGCACCATGAACTCATGAGACACGCTGCCTCCCATGACGCCTGAATCAGCTTCAACCGACAGGCACGAAAGGCCCAGCCTCTTGAATATCCTCAGATAAGCCGCGTGCATCGTCCGGTAGCTGACATCCAAACCTGCCTCGTCTGCGTCAAAGCTGTAAGCATCCTTCATTATGAATTCGCAGCAGCGCACGAGCCCGAACCTGGGCCTTATTTCATCGCGGAATTTGGTCTGGATCTGATAAAGAGTAAGCGGCAGCTGCTTATACGAAGAAATGTGATTGCTCGCAAGGTCTGTTATGATCTCTTCGTGCGTGGGCCCGAGGCAGACATTTCTGCCGCGGCGGTCGGTGAAACGTATCATCACATCTGCGATGGTCTTATCCCTGCCGGTCTTCTGCCAGAGTTCGATCGGCTGCAGCGCGGGAAGCAAAAGTTCATGCGCTCCTGCCGCGTTCATTTCCCGGCGCACGACCTCTTCGATATTTTTTAAAACCCGCAGGCCCAGCGGCAGGTATGAATACACGCCTGCCATGAGCATCCGGATAAGGCCGGCTCGCAGCATCAGCTGATGGCTTGCGGATTCCGCCTCCTGAGGGGTTTCTTTCAAAGTGGGTATCAAATATTTAGTCCAGTACATACTATGAGCTCCGTTGTAATGATCGGATCTCCCGCATAAGAGCATCCGTGCAATCGGCGGCGGATACTTTTCTTACGGGTTTTCCTTTTTTGAATAAAAGCCCCTTAGACCTGCCGAATGCAATGCCTATATCGGCATGGCGCGCCTCGCCCGGGCCGTTGACCACGCAGCCCATGACAGCGACTGTCAGCGGCTTTCCCGGCCGGCCCTTCCCGATCGAGGCCGTCAATTTCTTCTCCAGGTCCCTGACAATAGACACAAGGTCCACCTCGCACCTTCCGCAGGTAGGACAGCTGATTATCGAAGGCCCAAAATTCCGAAGGCCCAGAGATGACAATAAAGCCTTTGCCACGCGGACTTCCTCTTCGGGCTTGTCTGTAAGAGATATTCTAATTGTATCGCCTATACCGTCTATCAGAAGCGCGCCCAGCGCGACGCAGGACTTGATCATACCTTCGAAAGGCAGGCCTGTTGCCGTAACCCCCAGATGAAGAGGATAATCGCAGAGTTTGGCGATCTTGCGATACGCCCGGACCGTTCCCTGCGCGTCGTTAGCCTTTAACGACAACACTAAATTTGTGAATTTATACCGCTCCAACTGCCTGACATATGCGAGAGCTGCCCGGACCATCAGGTCAACAGGATCGCCGGATCCTCTCACCGACCCGGAATTCAAACCCACCCTGATAGGGATCCCTTTATCTCGAGCCGAATCTACGACCTGGCGAACCTGGCCCGGCTTATAGATATTCCCGGGGTTCAAACGTATCTTATCAGCGCCCGCCGCGATAGCAGCCAGCGCAAGCCTGTGATCAAAATGAATGTCAGCAACAAGAGGTATCGGGATCTCATGCTTTATCCGGCTAATAGCCCTGGCATCTTCAATGTCTTTAACTGCCACGCGTATGATTTCACACCCTGCTGCCTCGAGATTGCGGATTTGTGCAATCGCGCGGCGCAAATCGGACGTCTTGGCCTTTGCCATCGACTGTATGGCAACGGGATTATCGCCGCCGACCCTGACCTTGCCTATTTGTATGACTTTTGATACGCGTCTTTCCATGATCTATTACCTTGCAAAGAACTTATTATACAGATCCTGCGCTTTCTGGATGTATCCGTATTTCGCAAGATCGTTAACGAATACCAGGGCCGCCAGGATTATAAGAAAACCGAAACCGGCCTGATTAAATATTTCCTCGGCTTTTTTGCTCAACGGCTTGCGCCGTATTTTCTCGATCGCTAAAAGCACTATATGCCCTCCGTCAAGAGCAGGCAGAGGCAATAGATTAAAGATCGCCAGGCTTATGCTTAAGATCGCTATAAAGCTCATGATCGCGGCCAACCCCAATTTCGACATCTCGGAAGTAATGGTGAACATGCCAAGCGGCCCGGTGACAGAATCTTTTACGGATAATCGGCCCGTAACCATTGACCACAATGCCTGATAGGTAAGGACCGTGAGCTCATAAGTGCGCTTTACGCTTAATACAAAAGCCTCGGGTATCCCCGCTTTGACGATCTTCGTCGAACCCGCGGGCGTTATTCCTATCAATCCGACCGTGCGCCTGCGGCCTGCCTCGTTTGTCAAAATCTTCTGCTTGATGTTCACATCAAACGTAAATTCCCGGCCCTGCCGGTCCACGATTATCTTCACTTTTTCCAGGTTTTGGTTCCGGCGGACCTCTTTTTGCAGATCATCCCAGAACTGCACGCTGCGGCCTTCGATCGATCTGATCGTGTCTCCCGCCAGGATACCTGCATTTTTCGCGCCCATACCGTCAAT
>JALOQI010000023.1 GCA_025453435.1 Candidatus Omnitrophota bacterium | reverse complement strand
TGCGCGTATTTGAGCTATATGAAGGATCCTTTCAGGGATATACCGGCTTTTGCGAAAGTCACGCCTGATCTTTATCGAGGCGGCCCTGCCAAACCCGAAGGTTATGAGATTCTGAAGAAGATGGGCATTAAATCCATCCTCAATCTTTGCCAGAACGAGAAGCTTGTCAGCAAGGATGTATCCTGGGCAATGGATAACGGAGTAATAGTGCATCATATGCCTATAGATCTTTATTCTAAGCCATCTGACGAACAGGCCATTTCTTTTCTTAAAATAGTCCTGGATAAGTCCAACCAGCCGGTATTCGTGCACTGCGAAGACGGCCGCGACCGCACAGGCACGATGGTCGCGCTTTACCGCGTGGTCGTGGACAATTGGACTATTAAGGACGCATACCACGAGGCGAGGGTTATAGGATACTGGCCTTACCACGGAGATGAAGCCCCTTTGAAGATGTTCGTCCACCAGCTTAAGGATAAAGAGCTGTATTTTCGGACAGCCCGGGAATTAATGCGCAATGATTAAAAGAACAGTATTATTTTCAGCGATATTTCTGTATGCCTCTACCGCAAGTTTTGCCTATACTACAGAACATCATGCCGTGAATATGTCGCGGGCTCTGGCTAATATGGTTGCTGCGCCTGTAAAGGCTGTTTTTATAAGCGGCCCAAAGGCGATAAAAGAAATGTATACATATGAGGTTCACGAGCGCGAAAAAGAAGAAAAACGCGCCCAGCTGCGCCACAAGCTCTACGCTATAATCAGCGCCCCTGCTGTTGAAACAAAAGCCGCAATAGACGGAGTTGTAAATACCGTCACTTATGCGGGCAAGTTTTTTAAAGAATTCCTCTCTATTCCATTCTGCGATTAACCCTTTTTTGCTATCTTATTTATCCACAGCCGGTTAGAAATGGGCCATTCTGCCTAACTTATTGGTATTTCAACAGGTTATGTGCTATACTTTAGGTGGAAGATACTTACCGGGAGGACGTATGCAATTGAGAAAAATTGCAATTATGATGATTGTTTTCCACCTCTCTTTTGCATGGCCTCTTTTTGCCCAGCAGGCCGAGCGCCAGCAGGCAAATGAATTCCAGCGGCCTGTTGTAGTCCCCGTAAAGATCGATGATAGTATACTGGTTGACGGAGCGGATATTTCACTGAGGCTTGCTCTTGAAAATCAGGAACATTTCAATTACTGGTCATGGCTTAACTCGAAAAGTTTTTATATCAGGCGCGATGCGCAAACTGATAAAGATCAGTTGCGCAGGCAATGGCAGGAATTGCTCGGAGTCGATGTTTTTATGCCCTATTTCAAGGTAAAAGAAGCGCAGGACGTTGTAGAGAGTAAGACTAAGGTCACTCTCTGGGGAATGCGCGGCAAAGCGCATTTCAACGAGAACAGCAAACAGGTAGAATATATTTTCAAAAAAAGATTCTAAAGATATTAGAAAGTCTGGAAGAATATCGCCGGCCGCAGAAATGCGGTTTTTTTATTTTGTGAATAATGCCAGGATGCGCTTGGAGAACAGGACAAATCCTACGCCCACGGAATTCAGCGCCGCTATAAGGACTACTGCGGCGGAGATGTCCTTGACGAGCTTGATCAGGGTGTGATATTTGCGGGAGGATATATCTATTATCAATTCTATGGCAGTATTGAACATCTCAGCCATGAATACCAGGGTTATAGTGATGCAAAGGGCTACCAGCTCGATTCCCCTCAATTTGAAATATACCCCCAGCAAAAAAGCTGCAACGCCGCTTAAGAATATTATCCGCATATTGCGGTGATATAAAAACAGATACGCTATGCCGTTGAGGGCTATTTTGAGGCTTTCGAAAAAACCATGGAATCTGAAGATGCGGCGGAATACTTTGAAAGCGCGCGCCATAAGGCACTCCTGGTTTAAGGTCTCAAGATAAAAAAGAGCATTCCTGCTATAAGCAGGCCGGAAAGTAGATAAAAGTCATTGAAATAAACAAAATCGAAAACGCGGTCCGTAAAACTGTAGTTTTTGGGTTTCTGCCCGACGGATTTGCTTTTTTTGCGGAATTCCTCTACCTGGGACGGCTTGAAGCGAAGGTATACCCCTCCTACCTTATATGCCGGGATCGACCCGCTCTCTGCAAGGTCTAAAACATCCTTTTCGGAAATATCCAGAAGCGATGATACCTCGCGCACCGTTAAAAGTTTTTCTTCAGCCATGGTTGTATTATTTGCCGACCTTTCCTGCGGCGATCCATCCGTCAATTGCCTTGCGCTCGAACCTCCAGAAATTATCCTGCTTTACAGCCGGGATCTTTCCGGAATTAGCCCATTCGTTCACCAGATTTATCTCAACGTCCAGATACCGCGACAGCTCATCCACATTTAAAAATTCGCCCAGCATCTGGCATTTTCCCTCGAATATTCCGCCTTCGGCAATACTTAAGGATGCAGGGAATATCTCGCCTTCAACTACGGCCGTGGATTGTATCACAAGGTTTTTTCTTGCCGTGATCTTGCCTTTTATCCTTCCGCCGACTATGACCGTATCGCCGATTATGTCCGCATTCACTATCGCGTGCTGGCCTATGGTCAGATTTCCCAGCGTGTGCATGTTCCCTTCGAATTTACCGTTGATGCGCAGATTGATCGGGTCGTTGAAATTCAGGGATCCCTGCATGGACGCGTCAACGTCCATGATCCTGTCGTCCGTCCTTTTTTTGTTAAAGGCCATTACCGATCACCTCCTCCGTTATCATCCTTATCTTTATTAATAAACATCCCTTCGAAATATCTTAAAAAGAACAGGACGATGAGAGTCAGAGCTGTTGTGACTAGCCCGGCTGTGTAGAATCCGCACCCGACCGCCATTCCTATGCCTGCTACCACCCAAAGGCATGCCGCGGTCGTTAATCCCCGAACAACTTCTTTATCCCGCTCGCGTATTATCGCTCCGGCTCCCAGGAATCCAATGCCGGTTATTATGCTTGCCGCTATTCTTGAAGGGTCTACGTCAACCTCGTTTTTATATATCTCGAAAATATACTGCGACACGAGCATTACAAGGCATGAGCCCATGCATACAAGTATGTTTGTTCGCAGGCCGGCGGTCCTGCGGTGCATCTGGCGCTCGAATCCTATCAATCCGCCGAAAAAAACCGATAATACAAGCCGCCATATGATCGCGTTTTCGGTCATCATAAAGTTCCCCTTTTTCTCTTGTGATACGCTAATCCGGCTATCATCGCCGCATTATCCATGCAGTTTTCTTTTGACGGGAACGCGACGTTTAAACCGTGTTTTTTTGCAGCAGAAACGAATTTGTTTCTTAAAACACCGTTCGCCGCTACCCCGCCTCCGACTATGACGCTTTTGACGCGCTTTAGCCTGCAGGCCGAAATTGTTTTTTCTACCAGCACGTTCAGCGCGCTTTCCTGGAACGACGCACAAACATCGCTGATAGTTTTTTTAGCGCCGGCTGAATGCGTTTTTGCAAAAGTTCCGAGTTTATTCTGCCGGGCAAAATATAATACGGCGGTTTTTATGCCGCTGTAGCTGAAATTCAAAGGTTTCTGTGTGTTAGAGCAAGTGAATCTTATTGCTTTTGGGTTTCCGTCTGCGGCTTTTTTTTCTATCACCGGACCGCCAGGATAACCCAACCCCAGGATCTTAGCGACTTTATCGAAAGCCTCTCCGCAGGCATCATCCTGCGTGGAACCCAGGAGTTCGATATCGGCAAATGATCTGACGTAATAAAGGCTCGTGTGCCCGCCGGAAACTACCAGCCCTATGGCCGGAAGCTTTGCCGCGCTATCTTTATTCAGGAAAGGCGAATAAAGATGGCCGTAAAGATGGTTTATATTTATTAACGGCACCTTCAAACACTCCGCCAGCGCGCCGGCAAACGATAATCCGACTAACAGAGACCCTTTAAGCCCGGGCTCCCGGGTCACGGCAACAGCATCTATATTTCTTAATTGTACACCAGATTCCTTTATTGCGCAATCGGCAATTTGGCAAATAGTCTCCAGCTGTTTTCTAAAAGCTATTTCAGGTATGATTCCGCCGTATTTCTGATGGAACCTCAGAGATGAGCTTACAACGGCGCTGAGCACTTTCCGGCCGTCCTCTACTACAGATGCAGCTGTTTCGTCGCATGAAGTTTCTATGCCCAGTATGCGCATTTTATTTCACTAATTCCGATAAAAAAACGAACCGGTATCCGTTTTTTGCGGCTTCAGGCAGGACCTGCCTTAGGACTTCAAGCGTTGATTTTCGGTCGTGGCCGATACCTACCGCAAAGCCGCGGCGCTCGGCTGTTTTGAGGAGTTTTTCTATCTGCCGGCGTATATATTCAGGATCAGGCTGATTGTCGAGGAATATATCCCTTTTGATGAACGCCACGCCTGACCTTGCAGCCTCAGATTCGGCTACCGATCTGGACGTTACGTAACTGTCGAGAAAATACAGATTCTTTTTCTTCAATTCGGTCATTATGATCTGCATGGTGCGGTTGTCCTCGGTCGCGCGCGAGCCCATGTGGTTGTTTATTCCTTTTGCGTGAGGAAGGTTTGTTATGCTGTCTTCCAGTATCGCGTGTATGGTCTGGCCGTCCATAGTGGTCAGTATTGTGTTCTTTTCAAGGCCTGTCTTCTGGAAAGGTTCCATCGGCTGATGAAGGATTATTTCAAAGCCTTTTTTATGCAAAGTTTGCGCTACTTTCTGGGAATAAGCAAGATTCGGCAGGATCGACAGGGTCAAAGGTTGAGATATCTCTTCAATTATTGGCAGATTCGAGGTGTTGTATCCCCAGTCATCCAGCACGATGGCGACATTGCCTTTGTGGACCGCAGGCACAGGAATTTTTTTTACCTGCGGAGCCACCCTGACCTGAATGGGTTTGCGGACCCCCGGCGGAGCCTGGCGGGTTTTAAAAATAAATACCCACTGCGCGAGGATCACAGCTGAAAGAACTGCTATTATGATTTTCGATGTCCGGTTCATTTTGCCTTTTGGGCTTTGAATATCTTCACAGCCCTTAAAATATCGACTGCCCTGACAAGCTGAGTGTCCGACTTATAGTCGTCGGCTTTTTTGTCGGTTTTCTCCTTATGCTCTATCTTGTCGAAAACTTCCTCGGCTTTCTGTTTTTCCGTGAGCTGGGCGGCCAGGTCCGCGGGCGTATTGCCGTCCTGCACTTCGATATCCGGCATTACTCCTTTGCCGTGTATCACATGCCCCAGGGGCGAATAATATTTGCTTGTCGTCAGCCTCAGCGCCGAGCCGTCGGAAAGCGGTATTATGGTCTGAACAGAACCTTTGCCGAACGATTTTGTCCCCACGATTATAGCGCGTTTGTGGTCCTGCAGAGCGGCCGCGACGATCTCACTGCCCGATGCCGAACCCTCGTTTATCATAACTACCATTTCGACGTCTGTGACAGGCCTGGAGTCGGTTGACATGAAATCCATGTTCTGCTGCTGTTTGCGGCCCTTTGTGGATACGATGAGCTTGCCTTTTTCTACAAAATGCTCTGCCACTTCAACAGCCGTATCGAGAAGGCCGCCGGGATTATTGCGCAAATCCAGGATAAAGCTCGTCATTCCCGTTTTTTTGAGTTTCTCAACCGCGTTTGCAAGCTCGGGCGCCGTATTTTCCCTGAACTCGACAAGCCTGACATAACCTATGCCGTCTTCGAGCATTTTTACGTTCTTTATGTCCTGTATCTTGATGATGTCGCGCACTATCTTAAACTCAAGTAGTTTTTTCTCCGACTCGCGCAGGACAGTTAAGGATACGGCTTCTCCGACTTTGCCGCGCATTTTTTTAACCGCGTCGGTCAGCGAGATATCGCGAGTGAGGTCATTGTTGATCTTGACTATGCGGTCGTTGGCCTTAAGGCCTGCTTTCCACGCAGGAGTGTCTTCGATCGGGGTTACAATAGTCAGAAGCCCGTCCTGGATGGTTATTTCGATCCCGAGGCCGCCGAATTTGCCTTCAGTATCGACTTTCAGCTCGTTGTATGTTTCAGGATCCATGAACTGGCTGTGCGGGTCAAGCGCCGAAAGCATTCCGCGCAGCGCGCCGTAAATGAGATCTTTGGGTTTGATCTCGTCCACATAATCAGTCTGTATCACGGCCAGCGAATCCGAGAACAGCTCTATCTGTTTGAACAGGTCGTCTTTCTTCTCTTTCGCGGGAAGCGTTATGGTGGAAATCGTTATCGCGCACGCTACTACAAGAGCGCCTAACAGGATCTTTTTAAACATCTTTAAGCCTCCGAGTTAATACGTCTTTGACCACTTTTGGATTCGCTTTGCCTTTTGTCTTTTTCATGACCTGGCCGACGAGGAACATTACCGCGTTTTCCTTGCCGCTTTTAAAATCAAGAGCGACTTTCGGGTTCTCGAGTATTACCGCGTCAGCCTCTTTTTCAATCATGGATTCGTCCGATACCTGGATAAGATTTTTTTCACTTACGATGGCGATCGGGGACCTTTGAGTTGAGATCATTTCTGTGAGCACGGCCTTGCCTGTTAAATTCGATATCTGCTGGTTTTCTACAAGCCGTATAAGTTCTATCAAATCCCGCGGTTTCAAAGCAAGTTCCTGCAGCTGGCAGTTTCTTGAGTTTGCCTCAGAGCTTAACGGGCCTATCAGCCAGTTCACTACGGGTTTCTTATCCGTTCCCGGGAATTCCCTGATCAGCATTTCGGCGAAATCAGCCGTTTGCCTGGAAAGTGTCAGTTGTTTTGCATCTGTTTCCTGGAGCCCGTATTCATTAATGAAACGCTGATATTTATCTTTGGGCAGTTCCGGGATCGTTTGTTTGATCGCGGAAATCTTTTCTTTTGTGATCTCGAACGGAGGCAGGTCAGGTTCGGGAAAATAACGGTAATCTTTTGCCTCCTCTTTGCTTCTCATGGAAACCGTTCTTCCTGTTTTTTCATCCCAGAGCCGCGTTTCCTGGACGATCGTGCCGCCTTCGGCTAAGATCTCTTTATGGCGCTCGATCTCATAGGAAAGAGATTCCTTGACCGCCTTGAATGAATTCAGGTTTTTAAGTTCCGATTTAACCCCGAGGCCCATGGTCCCGGCAGGCCGCACAGATATATTAGCGTCGCAGCGCAAAGTGCCTTTTTCCATGTCGCAGTCCGATACGCCCGTATACTGTATTATCGTTTTGAGGCTGGTAAGGTATTCATAAGCTTCTTCCGGAGAATTGATATCGGGCTCAGAGACGATCTCTAACAGCGGCTGGCCGGTCCTGTTATAATCGACCAGGCTTACGGTTTCTTTGTGCATCAATTTGCCTGCATCTTCTTCAAGATGCGCCCGCCGGATGCCGATGCGCTTCGATTTGCCACCGGCTTCGATATCGAGATAACCGTTTACGGATATCGGCAGATCATACTGGGATATCTGGATGTTCTTGGGAAG
>JALOQI010000022.1 GCA_025453435.1 Candidatus Omnitrophota bacterium | reverse complement strand
CTGCGGCATGCTGTATGTCACAGAGCGATGGCCCGGCGGGATGCTCACGAATTTCGCCACGATCAAAAAGAGCATCAACAGGCTTAAGGAAATAGAGACAAAAAAGCAGGACGGAACTTTCGAGAAATTGACCAAGAAAGAAGTCTCTCTGCTTGAGAAGGAGCTCGGCAAGCTCAAGAAGAGCTTCAACGGCATAATCGCCATGGAGCGCATGCCCAAGGCTCTGTTCATCGTTGACACCAAAAAAGAAGAAACCGCGGTGCATGAGGCAAAAAGGCTGGGTATTCCCGTAATCGGCCTTCTGGACACCAACGCCGACCCGGATCTTGTGAATTATCCGATCCCAGGGAACGACGACGCAACGCGCTCGATAAGCATAATAACAACTTTCATTGCCGACAGTATCATAGAAGGAAGAAAAAAATTCCTTTCGTATCTGTCCCATGAAGGCGTAGAGATAAAGGAAGAAAAAGCCGCAGAGGTGCCGGTGGTAGCGCCTGAGGTAGCGCCTGAGGAAGAGGTCAAGATCAAGGAAATAGAAGAGATCCTGGAAGAGACAGCCAAGGAAGACCCCAAGGCCGTGAAAAAGGTTCATACTGCCGGAACAGCGGCTGATAAGACAAAAACAAGAAGGAAGGTGTAGGCAAATGGAAATCTCAGTCGAATCCATCAAAGAACTTCGCAATCTGACTTCCGCAAGCATGGCGGAATGCAAAAAAGCCCTTGTTGAAACGCACGGCGACATACCCAAAGCTGTTGTATCCCTTCGTAAACGCGGCCTTGAGATAGCCGCTAAAAAAGGCGAGCGAAACGCCAGAGAAGGCAGGATAGAGTCATATGTCCATCACGGCAATAAAGTCGGCGTTATTCTCGAAGTTAACTGCGAAACGGATTTTGTGGCAAAGAACCCCGATTTCGCCCAGTTCACCAAAGACCTGGTCCTGCATATCACCGCATGCAGCCCCGACTATATAAAAAAAGAAGATGTGCCTGCTGACGTTTTGGCCCAGCAGGAAGATAAAGAGAGATTTTACAAGGAACACTGCCTTTTAAACCAGGTATTTGTAAAAGACCCAAGCATAACGGTCAACGACTATATGGGCAGTATCGTTTCCAAGATGGGCGAGAAAATAGTCATCAACAGGTTCGCCCGCTATAAGATCGGTTGACGCATGCCGCGCAAACCCGTATATAAACGCATAGTCCTGAAACTCAGCGGCGAGGCCCTGCAGGGGAGACAATCCCACGGCATAGACCACGCCGTGCTTGCTTCCATCGCGCGGCAGATCAAAGAGATAAAGGATATGAAAGTCGAAGTGGCTCTTGTCCTGGGCGGAGGCAATATTTTCCGCGGCCAGGAGAACACAGGTTCCCGCGGGCTCGATATGGACCGCTCAGTCGCGGATTACATGGGAATGCTGGCCACTGTAATAAACGGGCTTGCGCTGCAGGATGCGCTTGAAAAAATAAATATACCGACGCGCGTCATGACCGCTATAGAGATCCAGAAGATCGCCGAGCCTTATATCAGGCGAAGGGCCATGCGCCATCTGGAAAAGGGGAGGGTTGTCATATTTGCCGCAGGGACAGGCAATCCTTTTTTTACGACAGACACTGCCGCAGCGCTGCGCGCAATGGAAATAGGCGCTGACGTCATCCTCAAGGCCACCAAAGTCGACGGAGTTTACACCGCCGATCCTCTTAAGGAAAAAGGCGCGAAGAAATTCCAGAGCCTGAAGTATATAGATGTTCTTAAAAACCGGCTGCGCGTAATGGATGCTACCGCGATAAGCCTGTGCATGGACAATAAATTACCGATAATAGTGTTCGACCTGACAAAGACAGGCAATATAAAGAAAGTTCTTCTGGGCGAAAAGATCGGCACTGTGGTCCAATAATTTTTTTCAGGAGGTGCATATGACAGTAAAGGAAGTATTGCATTCTACCGAGGATAAGCTGAAAAAAAGCGTGGATTTCGTGGCGCGCAACTTCGCCGAAGTCAGGACAGGCCGCGCCAACCCGGCGCTGGTCGAAGGCCTGCACATCGATTATTACGGCACCCCTACGATGCTCAAACAGATGGCGCAGATATCCGTTCCCGACGCTCATATGCTTTTGATCCAGCCGTGGGACCCGACCGCTATCGTTGAGATCGAAAAGGCGATAATGAAGTCTAATCTGGGCATCACCCCTTCGAACGACGGCAAGGTCGTCAGGCTCAGCGTCCCTCAGCTTTCGAAAGAGAGGCGCCAGGAGTTGGCAAAGGTAGTCCATAAAATGGCTGAAGAAGGCCGCGTATCTTTGCGCACAGTGCGGCATGAATCAAAAGCGCTTCTTGAGAAGCTTGAAAAAGACAAGCATATATCCGAAGACGAAAAATTCCGCGGATTGGATGAAGTCCAGAAAATGGTGGATAAATTCGCGGCGAAGATAGAAGAATCTCTGAAATTAAAAGAAAAAGAAGTCCTGGAATTTTAAGCTATGGGCCTCTAGCCCCTGGTCGCTTCGCTCCCAGGGACTAAGGAGGCTTCGTAAATAGGGCCTCTAGCTCATCTGGTAGAGCACTACCCTTTTAAGGTAGGTGTGCCGCGTTCGAGTCGCGGGAGGCTCACGTATATCGCAACCGCTTCGCGGGAGTCCCGCATAAATAATCATACGTGCATGCGGGATTTCGCCCCCTTAAGTAATAGATTGGGGGCTCAGCTCACGTATATCGCAACCGCTTCGCGGGAGTCCCACTAAGTAATCTGACGCGCATGTGGGATTTCGTCCCTGGAAGTAATAGATGGGGACTCAGCTCATTTAACTCGCTGCCGCTTCGCGGGAGTCCCGCATAAATTATCATACGTGCATGCGGGATTTCGCCCCATGAAGTAATAGCTTGGGGCTCAGCTCACGTATATCGCAACCGCTTCGCGGTCGTTACATTGCCATACCACATTGTTAATCCGGGCGGATGGTGGAATTGGCAGACACGATAGCCTTAGGAGCTATTGGGGAAACCCTTGGAGGTTCAAATCCTCTTCCGCCCATAAATAAAAAAGATAATGGGTAATATATCCGGTCCCCAGGCGATGTTTTCGGTTAAGGGTCTTGCGAAGAAGATCCGTGAAGAGGCGGGAGAAAAATCCGGATGGTATGTCCTGGCCGCTTTGCTGCTCATAGGCACTTTGATAGTTTTATGCGTCAGTATCATAGTAATAATAATACGGATATGATTTTGCGGGAGTAACTCAGTTGGTAGAGTGCTACCTTGCCAAGGTAGTTGTCGCGGGTTCGACCCCCGTCTCCCGCTTGAAAATTTCGATACAACTCGTGTTCGTGCGTATCTCTGTCCTGATTGCAGGGGCACAAAGGAGACAGCTGTATGAAAATAATGGATTTCCTTTCCAAAACAGCCATCCAGGCTGATATCAAGTCCACAAAAAAAGAAGACGTAATAAAAGAGCTGGCGGATCTTTTGATATCGGCGGGCGAGGTTGACAAGTCAAACCGCAGCAAGGTAATAGATGCGCTAATGGAGCGCGAGTCTCTCGGCTCGACCGCAATCGGTCAGGGCATAGCTATCCCTCATGCCAAGACCGACAGCGTATCAAAACTGGTAGGGGCGTTCGCCCTGTCGCGCAAGGGCGTAGATTTCGATTCGCTTGACGGCGAGCCAGTGTATATATTCTTCATGCTTCTCGCCGCCCAGGATTCGGCCGGCCCTCACCTGAAGGCTTTAGCCCGCATTTCCCGTCTGTTTAAAGATAAATACTTTCGCGACAACCTGCGCAATTGCGTTGATGAGAAAGCGATCGTCAAGGTCATCAGCCAGGAAGACGAAAAAATTTAGCAGGAACGATGCTCACTCAGATCACACGAATCTTGAAGTGGCTCTACCCTGGTATAGGGATCAAGCGCTGGATGGGGTTGTCCGCATTCGGCGCGGTCCTTCTTGTGATCGGGTCCAGCGGCCTGCAGTCGCGCCAGTTCTTTATCATACGCGTCCTGGATATGATAATCCTGTTTCTTGGGGTCATCATACTGATAATGGGCGTAAAGCGCCTGATGCAGGCATTCATTGCTGCAATAATACCGGTATCCAGGCAGGACGAGCTGGTTGATATACTCTATCAGCGCAAGCAGCTCTCGCGCGGCCCCAAGATCGTAGCTGTCGGCGGAGGCACGGGATTATCCACGCTTTTAACGGGCCTTAAGGAATATACGTCTAATATAACCGCGATCGTTACAGTGGCTGACGACGGCGGATCAAGCGGCAGGCTGCGCCAGCAGTTCGATATCCTGCCGCCGGGAGATATACGCAACTGTCTTGTAGCTCTTGCGGACGCATCAACCATGATGCGCGATCTTTTTCAGTTCAGGTTCGACCAGGGCTCAGAGCTTGCAGGCCATAACTTCGGCAATCTTTTTATAACGGTTATGACCAGGCTTACGGGGGATTTCGAAAAGGCCATAAGAGAGACCAGCAAGGTATTGGCGTTGCGCGGCCAGGTCATCCCTTCGACTTTGAACAATGTGGTCCTTGCTGCTTCTCACAAAGACGGCTCTGTGACCGAAGGCGAATATAAAATACCCAAGGCCAATAGACCCATAGAAAGAGTTTTTCTGAAGCCCGAAGCCTCGGAGGCCACGCCCGAAGCTCTGCGCGCCATACGCGAGGCGGATCTTATTGTCCTGGGCCCGGGGTCTTTGTATACAAGCATAATACCGAATCTTTTGATAAAAGATATAACCGGAGCCATCGCCGCATCTCGTGCGATAAAGGTCTACGTTTGCAATGTGATGACCCAGCCGGGAGAAACTGACGGCTATTCGGCGTCGAATCATCTCAAGGCGCTGATCGAACATTCGCATCCCGCTCTTATAGATTACTGCATCGTCAATACCGGCAAGATCCCCTCGGATCAGCTCAGCCGCTATACGTCGGAGCAGGCGTTCCAGGTAGTCAACGACCGCAGGAAAATAGAGCAGATGGGCTACCGGGTGATAGAAGACGACACTATTCTGATACAGGATTTTATCCGCCATGATCCGATCAAATTGGCCAGGATGATCCTGGATCTTCTCGAGGAAATATAATGCCGGTGATAAAAAAAGAAGTCATAGTCAAGAATAAGCAGGGGCTGCACGCGCGGCCGGCCGCTTTATTCGTGCAGGTGGCCAATAAATTCGACTCAAGGGTAACCGTGATGTATAACGACGAAAAGGTCAACGGCAAATCAATAATGGGGATACTTATGCTCGGCGCTGAACAAGGCACGCAGATAGTCATCGAAGCGGACGGCAAAGACGCCGAGGCCGCGATATCCGAGCTTGAAAAAGTTATAAGCTGCGAGGCAGATACATGATCACATTAAAAGGCATTGCCGCGGCTCCGGGTATTAATATAGCGCCGGCTTACAAGTTCGGCAAAGAAGAGTTCGATATACCCAGGACCCCGATCAAGCCCGAAGAGATACCCGTTCAGATACAGCTGTTTGAAGAATCACTGATCGCTACCCGCAAGGAAATAATTGAGCTGCAGAAGCGCATTGCAACCGAGATGGGTCAGGAAGAGGCGCAGATCTTTGACGCGCATCTTCTGGTCCTTGAGGACCGGATGCTCATCGAGGAGGTCATATCCCGGCTCAAAAAAGACCAGGTCAATGTCCCGTTCATATTCTCGGAAGTCCTGAAGAAATATATACAGGTCTTTTCAAAGATAGAAGACGAATATTTGCGCGAGCGCATATCCGATCTCAATGACGTCGGCAAGCGGGTCCTGCGGAATCTCCTTGGCAAGGAGCACCGCAGCCTGAAAGACCTTCAGGACAGAGTGGTAGTTGTCGCTCATGACCTTTCGCCTTCGGACACCGCGGCTATGCACAAGCAGATGGTGTGCGCTTTTGTTACGGACATAGGAGGCAAGACATCTCATACCGCTATTATGGCAAAGTCTCTTGAGATCCCGGCTGTAGTCGGCCTCGGGGAGTCCATCAGCAAAATAAAGACGGGAGACATTCTTATAGTCGACGGAACGATGGGCGTCGTCATAATCAATCCCGATGAAGAGACGCTCAAGATCTACCGCGAAGAGGAGCAGAAACTGCGGGGTGTTGCGGAAAAGTTCCTGCAGGTCAAGGATCTTCCCGCGGTAACTCTTGACGGCAAGACAGTGAACGTCGCAGCCAACATAGAACTTCCGGATGAGATACCTTCCGTGAAAATACACGGCGGCCAGGGTATAGGCCTTTACCGCTCGGAATTTTTTTACATGAACCGCAAAGACGCTCCAACCGAGGAGGAGCATTTCCACGCGTATAAATATGTCGCGGAGGAAATGAAGCCGGATCCCGTGATCATAAGGACTCTTGACCTCGGAGGCGATAAGTTCCTTTCCCAGTTCGATATGCCAAAGGAGATCAAGCCGTTTCTTGGCTGGAGGGCGATACGTTTCTGCCTTGCGAATCCCGATATATTCAAGATGCAGCTTCGCGCGATACTGCGGGCTTCGGTTTACGGCAAGCTCAAGCTTATGTATCCCATGATCTCGGGAATTGAAGAGCTAAAGCAGGCCAATACCATATTAGACGAATGCAAAGAAGAATTGCGTAAATTAAGGCAGCCCTTTGACGAAAACCTGGAAGTAGGGGTCATGATAGAAGTCCCTTCGGCTGCTATGACCGCTGACCTTCTTGCAAAAGAAGTTGACTTTTTCTCCATAGGCACCAATGACCTCATTCAGTACGCGCTTGCGGTCGACCGCACAAACGAAAAAGTGGCCTATCTTTATGAGCCTGCGCATCCGGCTGTCCTGCGCATGATAAAGAACATAATAGATGCGGCGCATGCAAATAATATCTGGGTGGGGATGTGCGGGGAAATGGCTTCAGACGAGCTGTTCACGCTCGTGCTTCTGGGCCTGGGCCTGGATGAATTCAGCATGCCATCTCTTGCGGTTCCGCAGATAAAATATATTCTGCGGTCGATCACAATGTCCGAAGCGCAAAAGATCGCAGGTGAAGCTATGACCCTGACCACCGCCAAGGCCGTCGAATCTTTTATGCAGTCGAAATTGAAGGAAATACTCAAGTGAGATCCGGGCGATGAAGGTATTAATACTTGCTGCAGGCTACGCTACCCGCCTTTATCCGAGGACAATACATTTTCCTAAACCTTTGCTTGAGGTTAATAAAAAGCCTATAATAGAATATTTGATAGAGAAGGTTCGGCAACTGCAAGATGTATCAAAGGTGATCGTAGTGACAAACGCCCGTTTCGCGGACACATTTAAAAAATGGGCGAAAGGTCTGAAGATCCCTCTGAAGATCGAGATCGTCAACGATCTCACCCGTTCGCCTGAAGACAGGCTTGGCGCAGTCGGGGACATGCATCTGGTGTTCAAAAGAGAATCTTTCAGGGGAGACTTTCTTGTAATGGGCGGTGACAATTTTT
>JALOQI010000021.1 GCA_025453435.1 Candidatus Omnitrophota bacterium | reverse complement strand
TTGTCCAGTATTTCGGCCAGCTTGGAGGGGTCATAATATTCATCTGCCTGATCCTTTTGTCTTTGGCCCTTGTCACAGAAGTCCTCATATCCACGTTTATCATGCACACCGTCAATAACGCGCAGATGGTGGTATCTTCCGTGATGCCGGTAAAAAAGAAAAGATTCTTTGATTGGAAATCATTGTTTAAGCCATCTACGAAAGTTAATCTTCACGTTCAAAATGCCGCGCCGGCTTTGAAAGATAAAAAGAAGGCGGAAACCGAGGCTAAAACGCAAGATGCCCAGCCGGTCACCTACGTTAAACCGAAGATAAAAATAAAGGAAGATACTGCCAAATCCGAAACGGAATTGCCCAAACCCAAGCAGGTAGTGACAAAGTCTGGAGACTATCATCTTCCTGATCTTGAGCTTCTGGATTCCCCGCCGCCTTTGGAAGCCAGGCAGATAAAAGAGGACCTGACCAACAATGCCCGCATACTGCAGGAGACTTTAGAGGATTTCGGCATTACCGTAAACGTCACCGATATAGAGCGCGGGCCAATAATCACGCGGTATGAACTCGAGCCCGCTCCGGGAGTCAAGGTCAACCGCATCGAGGCGCTTGAAGATGATCTTGCGCTTGTAATGAAAGCTCAGTCAGTGCGCATTATCGCGCCCATTCCGGGCAAGGCAAGGGTAGGGGTGGAAGTGCCAAATATCCAGTCAAGCCTTGTATATCTGCAGGAGGTCCTGGCTACCAACGAATTTCAGGATGCCAAACAGCGTTTGACCCTGGCGCTGGGAAAAGATATTGCCGGAAAGCCCGTTATCGCCGACCTGGCGCAGATGCCGCATCTATTGATCGCAGGCACGACCGGTTCAGGCAAGACCGTGTGCGTCAACACAATAATTTTGTCTTTATTATTCCGCTATTCCCCGAATGACCTGAAATTCCTCATGATAGATCCGAAGATGGTCGAGCTTGCTCCTTACAACGGACTGCCGCATCTGTTGAGCCCTGTTGTAACAGAGTCGAAAAAGGCATCCACCGCACTTAACTGGGTCGTAATAGAGATGGAGCGCAGATACAGGCTTCTGGCAGAGGCCACTGTCCGCAATATAGCCGGTTTTAATGAAAAGGGCCCTGACAAGCTTCCTTATATTATAGTGGTCATAGACGAATTCGCGGACCTGATGGTAGTCGCGCGCGACCAGGTTGAAAACGCCGTCACCCGGCTTGCTCAACTGTCCAGGGCTGTGGGGATCCATCTGATACTGGCTACTCAGCGGCCTTCGGTAGATGTAATAACAGGCGTTATCAAGGCCAATTTGCCTGCGCGTGTTTCTTTTAAAGTAGCTTCTAAGGTCGATTCCCGCACGGTGCTTGACACAAACGGCGCGGATAAACTTCTGGGCAGAGGAGATATGCTTTTTTCGCGGCCGGAAGATTCAAAGCTGGTCAGGGCGCAGGGAGCATTGGTCAGCGACGCAGAGATCGAAAGGGTCGTGGATTTCATAAAGAAGCAGGCTGAGCCCGTTTATGACGAAACGATAGTTAAGGATCAGCAAAAGGGAGGCAGCGCCTTAGGCGAAAAAGATGAAATGTATGACGAGGCTGTGCGCATAATAATGGAGTGCAACCAGGCATCCGTATCGATTTTGCAGAGAAGGATGAGGCTGGGTTATAACCGCGCAGGCCGCATAATAGATATGATGCATGAGGAAGGGCTCGTAGGCCCTTATGAGGGCTCCAAGCCCAGGCGGATACTCGTGGACAGGGAAGGCTGGCTTTCCGAGCACGGATATATCCCTCAGAACGCACAGCATATGACGGGTCAATCAGATGGATAGAGCGGGCGAACGGTTAAAAAAGATCAGGCTCGATAAGGGCTTTAGCATCGAGGAAGTGGCAAAAAAAACCAAGGTCGCTTTGAATATCCTCAAGGCGATCGAAGAAGACGGTTTTATAAACCTGGAGCCTATTTACGTAAAAGGCTTTATCAAGATCTACTGCAATTTCCTCGGAGTGCCTGCTTCGGATTTTATCTCTGAAATGAAAGAGCCTCAGGTCACGATGAAGCTTTCTGATACCGAAGAAAAGGCGACGGCGTATCTTAAGCCGATGCCTGTGCGCAAGCCTTTCCCCTGGCAGAAGATCCTCATTGTCCTGGCTGCGGCAGGAGTATTATTCTTGATAGCAGGGCTGTGGAGAGGCTTATCAAAAACCGCGAAAGTGCGGCAGATGTCTGCGCCGCAAAAGGCACAGGCCGTTAATAAAAAGAAACCTCAACCGAAGCTCGTTGAGGCGCCGCGTAAAATAGCGGCTCCCAAGCCTGTTGCAGTTAAACCCGTACTTCCACAGCCTGTTTCGGTGACCAGAAACGTTGCAATCAGCTCCGGCAGGGATGAGCAGTCAGGCATAAGGCTTGGAATACATGCCAACGAAGACTGCTGGGTCGGCGTAAAGATCGACGGCAAGACGGTTTTCCAGAGCGTTCTTTTCAAAGGCAGGATGGAGAGCTGGACAGCCCGGGACAGGATCGATCTTTCGCTGGGCAGCGCTGGGAGCGTGGAGCTTGAGGTGAACGGCAGCCGCATACCGTCTCTGGGCCGCAAGGGCCAGGTATTGAAGAATATAGTCATAAGCAAGGACGGGCTGAAGGTAGGCAAGTGAAAAAGGCGTCCGTCGGAATATTAAGCCTCGGCTGCCCGAGGAACCTGGTCGATTCTGAGACTATAGCTCAAAGGCTTTCATCAAAGGGATTCCGCATCGCGGATATCAGCGATGCGCAGATCGCAGTGGTCAATACCTGCGCGTTCGTAAATGACGCAAAGTCCGAATCAATAGAAGCGATCCTTGAGCTGATAGAGGCTAAGAAAAAAGGCCGCATACGAAAGATAATCGTATACGGCTGTTTTTCGCAGAGGTACAAATATGTCCTGCCTGAAGAACTCCCTGAGGTAGACGCGTTCGTGGGCAGGATAGAGCCTGACCCTTGCGCCGAAAGGTTCGGGCTGACCCCGCGGCATTTCGCCTATTTGAAAATTTGCGAAGGGTGCGTCAACAATTGCAGCTTCTGCATAATACCTTCGATAAAAGGGAAATTTAAGAGCCTTGATCCTGAAGCGGTGCTGGCAAAACTGAGTCTGCTTGACAGGCAGGGTATTTCGGAGCTTAACATAATCGGCCAGGATATTTCAGCCTACGGCAAAGACCTCAGCCGCAATATTGATCTGACAGCTCTTTTGAAAAAGATCATTAAACGAACGCCGCACATCGGGTGGCTGCGGTTATTATATCTGTATCCTTCGAGGGTGAGCGATGAGCTTTTGAGGCTTATGGCCGGCGAATCCAGGATATGCAATTATCTGGATGTGCCCATACAGCATATAAGCGGCCGCATACTAAAGTTGATGAACCGCTCGACTTCAAAGAAGGATATTGCCGGGCTGATAGAGAGGATCCGGAAGATCGTTCCGGGCGCAGCAATACGGACCACGCTTATAACCGGCTTTCCTTCGGAAACCGACAAAGAATTCGAGGAAATGCTCGAGTTTGTCAAAGAAATGCGGTTCGAAAGGCTGGGAGTTTTCATGTATTCCAGGGAGGAAGGCACTCCTGCGCACGGGATGCCGGGGCAGGTCCCTTATAAAGTCAAGGAATCGAGGTTCAACAGGCTGATGTCAGCCCAGCAGGAGATATCCGCGCGGATAAACGAAAGCCTGCAGGGCTCTACGATAGATGTTTTAATAGACGGGCAGCATAGCGAAGGTCAGCTTTCGGCCGGAGCCGGAAGGTTATATATAGGAAGAAGCCGGCACGACGCGCCTGATGTCGACGGCAGCGTATTTGTGCGCTCGAAGCGGAAACTTTCTGCCGGAGAATTCGTCCGGGTGCGGATCTGCGATACTATGGAATACGATCTTGTGGGAGAAACTATAAAATGAACCTCGCAAATAAATTGACTGTCCTGCGCATAATACTGACGTTCGTGTTCATGATACTTCTGTCGCTCTCGGGCCTCTGGTGGAAGATCGGAAGCTTTGTCGTTTTTACCGTTGCCGCATTGACGGACCTTTTTGACGGCAGGATCGCCCACAAGCGCAATATGGTGACTGATTTCGGCAAGCTCATGGACCCCATCGCCGATAAGATCCTGGTATTGTCGGCGTTCGCGGCGTTCGTTCAAATGCAGCTTGTAAAGGACTGGATGTTCATGATAATCATTTCAAGGGAGCTGATCGTGACATATTTCAGGCTTTTCGCCTTGAACAAAGGCAAGGTCATGTCTGCCGGCAAGATGGGCAAAGGCAAGACGCTCTCCCAGATGGTCATAATATTCGTGATACTGGGATTCATCGTGTTCAAGGAAGTTATGCTCGCTTTTTTCACCTGGAACCCGGCCTGGGAAAGCATATTCCATCAGGGCATAGACGCTTTCATGTGGGTTATCCTGGCTCTTACCATTTATTCGGGCTGTTCATACCTGTGGCAGAACCGCAAAATAATAACAAATTTCTGATATGCGCGCAAAAATACCTGCGCCGCTTGGCATAGGCGTCAAGCTGGCTACGACTTTTTTCGGCACGGGATTCCTGCCGCTTGTTCCCGGAACATGGGGCAGCATGGCGGGGATCGCGGTTTTTTTTATACTGCCTGCGGGAGGGCTATGGAGGCCCGCGGTCTTTGCAGGAATAGCTGCTATAGGTTTTATTCTATGCGGTTTTGCCGAGGATGTTTTTAAGAAAAAAGACCCTAAGTATGTAGTTATCGACGAAGTGGCTGGCATGATGCTGAGTTTATTGTGGCTGCCGTTTTATGATGTAAAGGCGGTATTCCTGGCGTTTGTTTTATTCAGGGCTCTGGACACGATCAAGCCTTTTCCCGCAAGGTGGATTCAAGACAGGCACGGCTCTTTAGGCATTATGGGAGACGATATAGCTGCTGCGGTTTACGCAAACCTTATACTTCAGGCGGTTTTGAGGCTTGTTTCCTGAATCACCTCGTAGATAGGGCCTTTTGGGGTGAGAGTGCTTTTGAAAAGAGTTATTTTTTCCGTTTTAAATTCCTGCAATGATCCTGCCGATGATCGTTCGATTTCCAGCATGATATTTTTAAGCTGATCAGTGTTTTTGCGGCTGAGCACCCGGCCGAGAGTGATATGAGAAGAAAATGCCCGGGATTCTTTCGGCAGGCCGCACTTCTCGAATTCGTCTTCCAGCCTCAGCACTATTGATTTTGCTTCTTCATGTCCCAGGGCCAGCCCTATCCATATGACCCTGGGAGATTGAACAGAGGGGAACGCGCCTATTCCGCCGAGTTTGATGTTAAATGCATGAGCGGCCCCTGCTGCGTCCGCCATTATATCAACAGCCGCTTCTTTGATCTTGTCGTCTATTTCTCCGAGGAACTTCAGGGTCAGATGAATGTTAGCGGGAGAGACCCATTTTACGTCAGCATCGGCTTTCTTCAGCCGGGCCTGTATCCCGGCCAGAGCCGCTTTTATTCCTTCCGGAAGTTCTATAGCGATAAAGGTTCTCAGAGCAGGTCCTCCAATAAAGATAAAGCCGCATCGGCTGATCTGGCGCGCACGCCGGATCGGCTTGCGCGGAAGTGGAACTTTTTGCAGATCTTCGCGGAGGTCGAGACCCCTGCAATATAGACCGTACCTACAGGCTTATCGGGAGTTCCGCCTCCGGGGCCTGCGATGCCTGTTATCCCGATTCCAAAGTCGGCTCCTGCAAGTTTGCGGACGTTCACAGCCATGGCAAGAGCGACCTGGCTTGAAACAGCGCCGTGTTTTTTTAAAAGACTAACAGGTATTTTCAATATATCCCGCTTTGCCTTATTGCTGTAGGCCGCTACCCCCAGCAGAAAGTAAGCAGAACTGCCCGGCAGGCTTGTCAGAAGAGAGGATACAAGGCCTCCTGTGCAGGATTCAGCCACAGCTACGGTCTTATTTTTTTGGAGCAGGAGCTTATGCGCCTGGATCATAATGTTTTGCATGCTTTTATTATACCCCAAATTTGCCGCTTGACAAGATGCCGGGTATGTATTATACTTATGAAGCTAATCTTCGGGGTAAGGTGAAATCCCTAACCGGCGGTCAAGCCCGCGAGTTTTGGCACCAGCCAAACACCAATCCATCCTTTTGGATTGGGTGTATCAGAGCTGGTGCTTGAACAGATCTGGTAGATCCCAGAGCCGATGGTCAAAGTCCAGATGAAAGAAGATGGCGGATCTTTTTTCACCTTTATCCCCGAAGACCTAATTCGGGGATTTTCATTTATGACGGCATTCAATTCAATACAGGAAATACTGCAGGACCTTAAAAACGGCCGGATGGTAGTTGTCGTGGACGACGAAGACCGCGAGAACGAGGGAGATCTGGTCATGGCTGCCTCAAGCGTCAAGCCCGAGCACATCAATTTCATGGCAACGCACGGCAGAGGGCTTATATGCGTTCCTATGGAAGAAGACCGCCTGAACAGCCTTGAACTTCATCCCATGCTCAGCGATAAGTCCCATTCGCCGAAGAAGGACCCGTTCTCTACAGCGTGGATGATGTCAGTTGACGCCAGCCACGGCACCACAACGGGAATATCGGCTTTTGACCGCAGCCACACGATAGAAGTCCTTATCAACAGGCAGAGTAAGCCCGAAGACCTTGCCCGGCCCGGGCATATCTTTCCTCTAAAAGCGCGCAACGGCGGCGTTCTTGTGCGCGCCGGCCATACCGAGGCGTCTCTGGACCTTGTAAAACTGGCGGGCCTTTATCCTGCGGCAGTCATCTGCGAGATCATGAACGAAGACGGCACAATGGCGAGGATGAATGATCTTTTGACCTTCGCAAAAAAGCATAGCCTCAAGATATGTTCCATAGCCTCGCTTATAGAATACAGGCGCAGGTCGGAGAAACTGGTCGAAAGAACTTCTACCGCTAATCTTCCTACCGAGCACGGCACATACGAGATAATTGTTTTTAAAGACCGCATAAACAATCAGATCCATGTAGCCCTGACAATGGGTTCATGGAAGAACGAGCCGGTCCTTGTGCGCGTGCATTCCGAGTGCCTCACCGGCGATGTGTTCGGGTCTATCCGCTGCGACTGCGGCAGGCAGTTAAAGGCCGCGATGCAGATGATAGATAAAGAAAAAAAAGGCGTTATCCTTTATATGAACCAGGAAGGCAGGGGCATAGGCCTTGAGGCGAAGATACAGGCGTATAAACTGCAGGACAAAGGGCTGGATACGGTTGAGGCAAATGAAGTCCTGGGTTATAAGCCTGACCTGCGGGATTACGGCATAGGCGCGCAGATACTCGCAGACCTCGGCGTAAAGCAGATACGCCTTTTGACGAATAATCCGCGCAAGATAGTAGGCCTCGAAGGATACGGCTTAAAGGTCGTAGAGCGGGCGCCTCTTGAAATAGAGCCTAATCCTTTAAACATCGGATATTTAAAGACAAAAAAAGAAAAATTGGGGCATCACCTTAAACTCAGCGGTTCATAAACACACAGGAGGGTTTGATGGCTAAAGTC
>JALOQI010000020.1 GCA_025453435.1 Candidatus Omnitrophota bacterium | reverse complement strand
CTGGTGTCGAGTACACGAACCGGGCGCGGCTAAAATCGTCCACCTCCGCGTCGTTTGCGCGAGGGTTGCCGGGGATGCGTCCGAATCCTCGGATTGCCATAAGTGGTCGAACACCAGCAGGCAGTAGAATGTTGCGTTCAAGGCATTCCCGGGAAATTTCAAGATGCTTCTATGCCCTTCGGATCCCAGAAGAAGAGACCCGAATTTTTCAGGCGATATAATCTCATACGGTATTTCCAGTAGGATAGTCGGAATGAACAAGGACCAATATTTGGACCTTAATGACAAAACGGTGGTTATATCCGATAGTTACAGCACCGAGTTTACCGGCTTAAAAGGAGACGAGAGCGCCACCTGGCATAAACATTACGGAAGCATTTTTTCGGGAAGAGTTTTTAATACTATCGGATACGGCAATGCCATAACAAAAGGCGGATGGTCCAGGATGGTCGGGAGCTCGCCTGAAATAAAGAAGCGCGAGGCTCAAGAGGACGGTGTTTTAAATAATGCCGGTTTATCTAAATCCGAACGCAAGAAGGAACTAAAACGTATCTGGCGCTTGCGTTGAAAAAAGACAGCCAGGATTTTAAATTTCTGCTTTTTGGGGCCTGTTCATTTCTGGCGGCGTATTTTATCCTGCCTGCCAGGATGCTCCTCCCTCTTAACGATTTCCCCAATATCTACAGCTACAGGTTTTTCCGCGACAGGATCAAACTTCCCGCCAAAATAGTTGCAGTAGCAATAGACGATTATTCGATGAATAAAGTGCCGCAGCGGTGGCCATGGCCGCGCTCTGTGTATGCGGATTTTTTAAGAAATTTAGATCTCGAAGGCGCCAAGGTTATAGCTTTCGACCGGGTTTTAAAAGGCTCGTCCCAGGACAGCGAAGATGCCCTCAGTCTATCGCAGGCAATGCAGGAGATACGTGCGAAGGTTGTGTTGGGAAATGATTTTGATTTTGATCAGCTTTCCCCGGGGACCATATTGGCAGACCTGCCGGCACAACATTATACACCCGGCGTGATAAACACTTTCATGGATGAAGACGGGGTTATCCGCAGAATGACGGGGTTCTTCAAGACGGGCGCACAGAACCATTATTCATTGTCTGTCATAACAGCCGGCGTTTATTCCGGCAAAAGCCCCGCAGATATTGTTTCTTCCATGAGTATTATCAGGGATCCGAAATTCCTGCGCCAGCGAAACTTTCAAAATTATTGCTTCTATATTGATTACAGGATAAAACAGTTTCAGCGCAGTAATGCGGTGCCGGTTGTCAGTTTTTATGACTGTTTGTATAATATGGCCGGGCTGAAAGCTGAGCTCGGCGGCGATTTTTTAAGAAATTCCATAGTATTATTGTATCCTTCGGCTGAAATACTCCACGATATGCAAAACACCCCGCTCGGCAAGATGCCCGGAGGTTTTGCGCATATAAACAGCATAATCAATATACTTTCAGGCTTCACTGTCAAGAGCTCCCCGTACGCGACGGCCATACTTTTTATTCTTTCGGCAATAGCTCTTGTGCTGGCAGTCCGCCTGAATAATTTCCAGACATCGCTGCAGATATTTACCGTCGTACTATTGTTCAATTTTATAGTCCCGCTTATCCTTTGGGGTTTTCATATAAAGGTCGATTCTTCTAGGATATTCGCGTTTTGCGCGATTTTTTTTGTCGCAGCCAGAATATCCAAATCCCTGGAATTTATGGCCAGGCTTAACGCGATCAAAGACAGGGCAACTATAGACCCCCTTAGAGGCATATACACCCTGCGTTATTTCGGCTACAGGCTCGAGCTTGAAGTCCGAAGGCGGCGGGTTTTCGGCATGATCATTTACCTTGAGAATTTCAAGGACCGCACCGATGAAATGTCGTTTGAGCGCCTCAGGCAGATATGGGCAAAAATACAGGTCATTCTAAGCGCTGTCCCGGGATGCTGGGCGGGTTATTCGTCCGATGAGGTGGCGGGATATCTCGGGAGCGATAATCCTCGTCCCGAATCAGAGCTGGAAACACTGAAGAGCGAGCTGGAAAAAATGTTCGCCTCTCTGGATATGGATGTAAGGGTAAAAATGCGCGCTGTGCTGCTTGATAAAAACTTTTCGTTTACTGAAGCATTTTCTTCATTAAGCGGCCTTGCAAGAAGCGCAAAAGCCGCGGTATTGGTACTGCCGGATGAAAGTAAAAGCAATCATCCTCAGAGCGAGCATCCCGCAATGCAGGAACAGGTTTTAGACGGTCTTGCCGCAGATATCGAGGAAAAGAACCGGCAGCTTCTTATCCTTTATGAAAAGTTAAAAGCCGAGCACGGCAAGACAAAAGAAGCTTTTTACCAGATAATCACGTCTCTCGTAAACGCGCTCGAAGCGAGGGATCCCTATACTCAAGGGCATTCGCAGCGGGTCGCAAAATACGCCCTGCTCCTGGCTGATAAGCTAAACTGGCCGCAGGACCAGAAAGACAGGCTGTTAAAGGCGAGCCTTCTGCATGACCTGGGCAAGATCGGAATACCTGATTCTATCCTGCATAAGAAGAGTTCTCTGACTGAAGAAGAATTCAAGGTTATCAAACAGCACGAGATAATGGCTGTTACCATTCTTAAGCCCTTAAAGGAAATAGAAGATATACTCCCCTGGATACTTTACCATCATGAAAAATGGGATGGTTCGGGCTATCCCTACGGGCTTGGAGCAGACGCAATACCCCTTGCCAGCCAGATGATTGCGTTGGCGGATGTGTATGACGCCCTTACCACGGGCCGCGATTATAAGATAGCCGTTTCCAGGCAGGATGCAATTGCCATAATTCAAAAAGGCAGAGGTTCGCACTTCAAACCCGAACTGGCGGATCTTTTCATCTCAATAATCTAATTTACTTTTATTTCCCGGTATGATATACTAAAACGAATTATATCACCTACGGAGAATATATGCTAAATAAAAGCCGCATAGTTGTTATTTTAACCCTGCTTACTCTGGCTCTGGCAGCGCCTGTTCCTGCGCAGGAGTCAGATCCTTTAGAAACCGAAGGCCCGTCAGCAGCGCAGGATAAAACGATTACGGCAGTTGAGGTTAAAGGCAATAGCTCCATAAGCACCAATACCGTTCTTTCCAAGCTCAAGACCAGGGTCGGGTCGCTTTATAATGACAATGTTATAAGCGACGACATGAAACGCCTCTACCTTCTGGGATTCTTCAGCGACATAAAGATAGATACCGAAGACTATAATCAGGGTATCAAAGTCGTGATCTCTGTAGAGGAGCGGCCGATCATAGAAAAGATCACCTTTACGGGCAGCCGGCGCCTGGGCATGACCGACGAGAAGATCAAAGAGACTTTTTTGTCGAAGGAGACCCAGTATTTCGACGACACCAAGCTCCTGGATGACATAGCATCCCTTAAAAAGCTTTACGAGAAAAAAGGATTTACTCAGGTGCAGATCGACCACGCGGCTGACCTGAATAAACAGACCAATAAGGTCAAGATAAATTTAAGGATATCTGAGGGCAAGAAAAAGAAGATCAGAAGGATCTATGTTGAGGGGAACGAAAGATTTTCAGACGCGCGCATTCTCAAGATCGTCAAAACTAAGCGCGCATGGCTTTTTAACAGCGGCGTTCTGAAAGAGGACGTGCTTGAGGAAGACATCGAGCGCGTTAAATCGTTCTACCAGCGGCAGGGCTATATGGACGCGGCCGTTGAGAAGGAGCTGAAAACCGATCCGCGCGGAAGATTCTGGTATATAACTTTCAAGATAAACGAAGGCAAAAAATACATTGTCGGCGCCGTTGCCATACAGGGAAATGCGGATGTATCGGAATCTGATATCCGGTCGAAAATAAAAGAATCTGTTCCGGGCAAGGTTTTCAGCCAGGAAGCGTTGAAAGACGATATAATGGCGGTTCAGGGAGTTTATTTCGATCGGGGCTATATAGCTGCCAGGATCCTGGATACGACGTCCTTGAATAACTCTACCGGAAATATAGATATTGTGCTTTCTATCGAAGAGAACGTCGTATTCTATGTGGATAAGGTGAAGATCAGGGGAAATGTCAAGACCAGGGACGTTGTTATCCGCAGGGAGATGAGGATAAGGCCCGGGGACAGGTTTGACGGCGACAAACTGCGCCGAAGCAAGGAGCGCCTGCAAAACCTCGGGTTTTTCGAGGAGGTCAGTTATGATACGGAGGATTCCGACCAGCCCAGCAAAAAAGACCTCGTAGTCGATGTTAAGGAATCGAAAACCGGCGCGTTCAGTTTCGGCGGCGGCTATTCCAGCGTAGATCAGCTTGTGGGTTTTGCAGAGATAGAGCAAAAAAACTTCGATCTTTTCAACTGGCCTAATTTTACCGGCGCCGGCCAGGATCTTAAACTGCGCGCGACAGTCGGTTCGATAAGCGAATCTTATGACCTGAGTTTTACGGAACCATGGCTTTTTGATTATCCTGTGTCATTCGGTTTCGATCTTTATAAAAGGACCCATGACAGGGAGTCGGATGTAGGATACGGTTATGACGAGGATATAACCGGAGGCGATATCAGGCTGGGGAAAGAGCTCACCGAGTATCTCAAAGGCAACTTGATGTATAAATACGATACGATAAAGATCTCGGACGTGGAAACGAATGCTTCTCAAGACCTGCTTGACGAACTAGGCACAAATTCCGTAAGCAGTATGGAATTCAGCCTGACTTACGACAGCCGAGATAACGTGTTCGATCCGACCCGCGGGGACGTTATTGGGAGTTCTATACGGGTAGCCGGAGGCCCGTTCGGCGCAGACCGGGATTTCTGGAAATCTTTTTCGCATGCGTCACATTATTTCAGTATGGGTAAATCCGTAATAGATATCCGCGCCAGGGTAGGGCTGGCGGACGTGTATGAAAATACCGTCAAAGTTCCGATAGACGAACGCTGGTTCGCCGGCGGTGCTTATACCGTGCGCGGTTACCGCGAGCGCAAGATAGGCCCGATAGATCCGAATACTACAGATCCTATCGGCGGCCTTTCTATGCTTGTGGGAAATCTCGAATATACATATCCGCTTGCCACTTTTTTCAAAATAGCCACATTTTACGATATCGGCAATGTGTGGCCCAAGTGCAGCGATATAGGTTCGGGAGGATTCAAGGCAGGCACGGGCTTTGGATTCAGGCTTAAGACTCCCATAGGCCCCGTAATGCTCGATTACGGAATACCTCTTGATAAGGAGCCCGGCGAATCAAAGCGGGGCAACGGCAGGTTCCATTTCAGCATGAGCCACGGCTTTTAAGTGCGGCTGCTGAGGCAGCAGGCGCATTGTCCTGAACAAAACTTTAAAACGGAGGATGCAAAATGAGAAACAGGATGATTTTTGTCTGGGTTTTGGTGTGCGCATTATTGTTGTCCGGGTCAAGCGCCCGGGCGGCTGACAAGTTCGCTTATGTGGACCTGACCAAGATATTCAGCGAATACAACAAGACCAAGACATACGATAAAGCGCTCGGAGATAAACAGAGCGCTTATGAATCTCAAATGGAAAAGAAAGTCAATGAGGTCAAGCAGGCTGAGGACAAGATGAAGCTTCTGAGCGAAAAAGAGAGGGAAGCAAAAAAAAGCGAATTGGATTCTAAATACAGCGCCCTCGACGAGTTCAAACGCGCAAACCTGACCGATCTTCGCAAGGAGCAGGATGAAAAGATGAAAGAACTGCTCAAGGATATAAACGAGGTCATCAAGCAGTACGCGGAGAAAGAGGGTTTTACCATGGTGTTCAATGACAGGGTCCTTGTGTACCAGGATAAGTCCCTTGATATAACAGATAAGATTATCGAACAGTTGAATAAAGGTTCAAAAAAATAGGCTTTTGATGTCCAGGACGCTGAAAGAGATAGCCGCATTGATAGGCGGCGAGCTTTGCGCATCGCCGGATCAGGTGATATCCGGGGTGGCGGGCATAGAGGATGCACGGGAAGGGGATATTACTTTTCTGTCAAATCCGAAGTACGCGGCATTTCTGGACCGCACGCGGGCTTCATGCGTCATTGTAGGCCGCGATGTCGAGGCAAAATCAAAGAATATCATCCGGGTTGATAACCCGTCGCTTGCTTTTACCAGGACAGTATCTTTTGTGCTCCCGCCGCAGCATAAACATCCCTGCGGCACGCATCCTGCCAGCGTGATCGCAAAGGGCGTCAAAATAGGCGTGTCTGCAGGCATAGGCGCGTGCGCGGTCATCGAAGAAGGCGTTTCAATAGGCGACAATACGGTTATCTATCCCAATTGCACTATAGGCAGGGATTGCGTTATCGGCAGTAATACGGTTATATATTCCAACGTCTCCGTCAGGGAGAATGTCCGCATAGGCAATAATGTCATAATCCACAGCGGAACTGTCATAGGTTCTGACGGATTCGGTTTCGTTACTGTGGACGGCGTGCATCATAAAATACCGCAGGTAGGCACGGTTATCGTCGAGGATGACGTTGAAATAGGCGCGAACTGCACTATAGACCGCGCGCGTTTTGACAGGACCGTCATAGGCCGCGGCACCAAGCTGGATAATCTTGTTCACATAGCGCACAATGTAATAATAGGCAAAAATTGCCTTATAGTCGCTCAGGTAGGCATATCCGGCAGCACTACAGTCGGCGATAATGTGATACTTGCCGGCCAGGTCGGCGTAGTCGGGCATGTAACGATCGGCGACAATTCCATTGTAATGGCAAAATCAGGCATAAGCAAGGACGTTCCTGCCGGCAGCGTGCTGTACGGCGTGCCTGCGTCTCCGGTCAAAGAGGCAAAAAAGATACACGCCTATGTCAACAGCCTTCCGAAGATGCATGAGACAGTAAAAGACCTGAAGAAGCGGGTGGAACAATTGGAGAAAGAATCTTAACGATATGGATAAACAAAAAACGATATCCAAAGAAGTCACTATAAAGGGCGTAGGCCTGCACACGGGAAGCGAAGTCACCCTGATATTCAAGCCGGCGGCAGCCGATACCGGCATAATTTTTGTCCGCACCGACATATCATCCCGGCCTGAAATAAAAGTCGGGGTAGGATCTCTGACGATGCGCACCGGAAGCCTCAGGTGCAATTACATAGGCAAAGACGACAGCTCTATCCAGACCGTCGAGCATCTCCTGGCAGCCCTGTCGGGCCTTGGGATAAATAATATACGGGTAGAGATCGACGGCAGCGAAGTTCCGGGCTTTGACGGATCGAGCGCGTTTTTCTACGAAACCTTCTCTAAAGCCGGCATCACCCAGCAGGACAAAGATGCGGTGCCGATAGCTGTAAAAGAGCCTATCGTTGTCAGAGAGGGAGGCGCTTCAATAATGGCGCTTCCTGCGCCGGAATTCAGGGTATCGTACACCCTGTGTTACGACCATCCTATGCTCAAAGATTTTATGGAGATGACAGTTACCGCCGATTCGTTCAGTAAAGAGCTGGCAGGCGCCAGGACATTCTGCCTCGAAGATGAAGTGGCTAAACTGAAATCTCTGGGTTTCGGCAAAGGCGCTAATTACGACAATACGCTTGTGCTCGGGGCGTCAGGAGTCATAAAGAATAAACTCCGCTTTGATAACGAATTTGTGCGCCATAAGATACTGGATCTTATCGGAGACCTGTATGTGCTGGGCAGGCCTGTCGCAGGCCACATAATAG
>JALOQI010000019.1 GCA_025453435.1 Candidatus Omnitrophota bacterium | reverse complement strand
AACCTCGGCGTGCCGTCGGCAAGATGGACCATCTCGGGATAGCTTACCCAGAAAGGCGAAGGGATTATGACCTCGTCGCCGGGGTCAAGAAGGGCGAATATGGTGTTATATATGCTGTGTTTTGCACCGCAGGAAACGACTATCTGGCCGGGTTCGTAGGAAAGGCCGTTATCTCGCTTGAACTTATCACAAACGGCTTTTTTAAGCTCGGGTATCCCTGTGGTGGGAGTATACTTCGTAAAGCCCGCACGGATGGCATCGCAGGCGCAATCCTTTATCAGGTCGGGCGTATCGAAATCCGGCTCGCCTGCGGCAAAAGATACTACGTCTTTGCCCTCACCCTTTAGCTTCTTTGCCTTGGACGTTATAGATAAGGTCGGTGACGGCTGTATCTTTTTAATACGCTCGGACAACCTGGTATCAATGCGCATTTATTATAAAGAGTCACGTTCCTTTTTGAATATACTGCGTATGCCGCCGAGGAATTTCTTGGGCGGCTTGCCGGTCTTTTTAGGCGCCTGAGGTTCAGGCTTGGCCTCGGGCTCTTTTGCGCCGGAGGCGGGCTTAGGCTGTTTGTCGCTCTTTTCTGCCTGCTTCTCGGGTTTTGCCTGGGTGTCTTCGTGTTTCCTGGCTTTTTCTTTTTTCTCTTTTTCCTTAAGCTGTGTCAGCTGGAAAAGGGCCATTTGAGCGTCGTCACCGCGCCGGTTTTCAAGCCTCAGGATGCGCGTAAACCCGCCGGCTCTGTCCTTGAACCGCGGGCCGATCTGTGAGAACAACAGACTTACAAGGCTGTGATCGCCGAGCGTAGCGAACGCGAGACGTTTTTTCTCGATCGAGTTGTCTTTTGCCCAGGATATCAGTTTTTCCGCCACGGGCCGAGCTGCTTTAGCCCTCGCGAGGGTAGTCTTTATCGACTCCTTTATAATAAGCGACTGCACAAGGCTTCTGACGGTAGCAGTGCGCCATGCTGTGCGGCGGTTCAGCCGATGCCTCTTCATTCTATGTCTCATTTTATTCTTTCCTCGTGTATCTTATTAGGTTTAGGATTTTTTCAGTTTCTTCGAGTCGATCTGCATGCCAAGGGTCAATCCCATGCCGCCCAGAAGCTGCTTGATCTCGCTTAATGATTTCTTGCCGAAGTTCTTGAAACCCAGCATCTCGTCTTCGCCGCGTTTGACAAGGTCCGCTATAGTCTTGATATTGGCCTCGCGTAAACAGTTCGAAGACCGCACTGAAAGTTCCAGCTCGGAAATAGGCAGCCTGAGCTTCTCGTATAGCGCCGCTTCTTCCTGCGTCATCTCCGGCTCTTCGGTCTCCTCTTCGGGCAGCTGGCCGAAATTGACGAATATGTCCAGATGGCGCGCAAGTATGTTCGATGCGTAAAGAAGCGCGTCCTTCGGGCTTATTGCGCCGTTGGTCGTGATCTCCAGCACCAGTTTGTCATAATCGGTCCTCTGGCCCACGCGCGTGTTCTCGACTGCGAAATTCACCCTTTTAACGGGGCTGAATATCGAGTCTATTGGAATATTGCCGATCGTATGTTCTTCTTTTTTGTTGAGCTCCTGAGGAACGTAACCTCTGCCGCGGGCCACTTCCATCTCAAGCAGGAACTTCACGTCCTTTGTGAGCGTGCAGATATGGAGGTTGGGGTTTATGACCTCTATGGTCTCGTCGGTCTCTATGTCCTTGCCCGTAACAGGGCCCTTTGTGCTCTTTTTGATGGTTATGGTCTTGGGCATCTTCGAATGCGAGCGAAGGATCAGATTCTTTATATTGAGTATGATCTCGGTGACATCCTCCAGGACCCCGGGTATATTGGTGAACTCATGCTGGGCGCCGGTGAATTTCACCGAGGTAACGGCAGCTCCTTCTATCGATGAAAGAAGCACTCTTCGTAGCCCGTTACCGATGGTGACTCCGTACCCGCGCTCAAACGGCGCGGCATAAAATTTGCCGTAGGTGTTTGAATAGCTGGACTCGTCGCATTCCAATTTCTTCGGTAGCTGAAAATCTCTCCACTTTACTCCCATTTTGCCTCCTTATTTCCCAAAGCGCATGCTGCGTATGCACCAGGCGCTTTAAGGGAAGGGTGTTTTTACTTTGAATACAATTCTACTATCAACTGCTCTTCGATCTGATGCAGAATATCGGTTTTTTCCGGAAGCCTCAGTACCCTGGCGGACAGATCCGCAGGCTTGAACTCAAGCCAGGCCGGCACTGTCCTGTCTTTTGTATATTCAAGGCTTTCCTTGATCTTGTTCTTCGCTTTGTCTTTGCACTGTATGGAAACGACATCTTCGGCTTCTATAAGATACGACGGGATGTTCACGCGTTTACCGTTGACAGCCACGTGATTGTGCCTGACTATCTGGCGCGCGTGCGACCTGGAAAGGCCCAGGCCCATCCGGAATATGACATTATCGAGCCTGCGCTCAAGAAGCTGCAAAAGGACTTTACCCGTGACGCCCTTTGATTTAGCGGCAGTCTGAAAATAGATCCTGAACTGCCTTTCCAGTACGCCGTAAATACGCTTGACCTTCTGCTTTTCGCGAAGCTGCAGGCCGTAGTTAGACAGCTTCATGCGCGTCTTCGCCGAGCCGTGCTGGCCGGGGGCGAAATTGCGCTTGGATACCCCGCATTTATCCGTATTGCACCTGTTGCCTTTTAAGAATAATTTTTCCTGCTGCCTGCGGCAGAGCCTGCATACTGCGTCCGTGTATCTTGCCATTTTTTTAAACTCCGGTTTTTATTAAATTCGGCGCTTCTTCTTAGCCCGGCATCCGTTGTGGGGTATCGGGGTAATATCTTTTATCGATGTAACGGTCAGGCCTCCTGCCTGCAAAGCGCGGATGGCTGACTCGCGGCCCGGCCCGGGCCCTTTGATAAGAACGTCAACTGATTTAAGCCCCATATCCTTGGCCCTTTTTGCTGCGTCAGTGCCGGCTACCTGCGCGGCGAAAGGCGTGGATTTGCGCGAACCGCCGTAACCGACTATGCCCGGCGTCGACCAGGTCAGGGTATTGCCCTGTTTATCCGTGATATTTATGACCGTGTTGTTAAAGCTGGCAAGTATATGAGCTATGCCGGCTGTGACTCCTTTTAAAAGCTTCTTCTTTTTGGCGCCTGTCGATGCGGCCGGCGCTGGCTGGGCTGCTGCCGGTGCTGGCTGTTGGGGCTGTTTTTCAACTGACATTTACTGTCTCCTCGTTAAGCTTTTTTTACGGGTGCTGCTTCTTTTTTTACGATCTGGTTGCCGCTCTTGCGGGGGCCTTTTCTGGTCCTTGCATTGGTGCGAGTGCGCTGTCCGCGCACGGGAAGGCCTTTTTTATGCCTGTATCCTCTGTATGAGCCGATATCCATAAGGCGCTTGATATTCTGCGAGATATCGCGGCGAAGGTCTCCCTCTATTTTAAAAACGCTTTTTTGAAGGGTGTTGGTGATATGTGATATTTCCTCTTCGCTCAGGTCCTTAGCGCGTTTTTCCGGCGCGATCTTTGCGTCCTTTAGGATCTGATTTACGTTATACCTGCCTACGCCGTATAAATACGTCAGAGCTATATCGATGCGTTTCTGTTTCGGGATATCAACACCTAAGATTCTTGGCACCTGTTCCTCCTCTTAAAATTCTTTTGCGCAGGCCTTATCCCTGCCTCTGTTTGTGCTTGCTTGTAGTGCAGATCACCCTGACGACCCCGCGCCTTTTTATTATTTTGCACTTGTCGCAAATCTTTCTGATGGATGCTTTGACTTTCACTGTATGATCCTTTTTTTGATGACTTATTCTATTTTACCCTGAAGGTTATCCTGCCCCGGGTCAGGTCATAGGGCGAAAGCTCCAGCTTCACCTTGTCCCCCGGCAGTATGCGGATAAAATTCATCCGCATCTTGCCTGACACGTGCGCCAGGACATTATGGCCGTTCTCCAGTGCTACCTTGAATACCGCGTTAGGCAGCGCTTCCAGAACGGTCCCTTCAGTTTCTATGTGCTCTTCCTTAGGCATAATATTTAGTAAGTATCTCAGGCCCTTTGTCCGTCAGCGCAACGGTGTGCTCCCAGTGCGCGCTGCACAGGCCGTCTTTTGTAACGGCGGTCCAGCCGTCATCGAGGACTTTGCATTCCCAGGTGCCTGCGTTTATCATCGGCTCGATCGCTAAAACCATGCCGACTTTAAGCAAAGGCCCCCGGCCCCTCTGGCCGAAGTTCGGTATCTCAGGCTCTTCATGAAGTTCGCGTCCTATGCCGTGGCCTACGAACTGCCTGACCACCCCGAACCCGAAAGATTCCGAGTATTCCTGTATTGCCGCGGATATATCCGATAGCCTGGCATCAGGCTTCATCTGTTTTATACCGCGCATCAATGCTTCTTTTGTAATTTCAATGAGCTGCTTCGCCTTCAGATCGAGTTTACCTATGCCCACGGTAACCGCAGCATCGGAATAAAAACCCTGATGTTTCACGCCCATATCCAGAGAAACTATATCACCGGATTTCAGTATCCTGGGGCCCGGGATGCCGTGAACGATCTCGTCGTTTACGGATACGCAGATGTTGGCAGGATACCCCCTGTACCCCAGAAACGCGCTCTCGACGCCGGCATCCTTCATCAGCCGCCTTGACAGGTTGTCAAGCTCGATGGTTGCCACGCCTTCTTTGATCGCATTTCGGACTTTTTCGAGTATCTCCGCCAGGATCAAGCCCGCGGTTCGCATGCTGGCCAGGTCCTGTGCGCTTTTAATGCAAATCATCGATAAGCTTTTGCCCGGTCTATGATCTTGTTCAAAACCAAACCTGCGTCCTCGTCAGCCTGCACGGTAACAAGGAGATTGCGCTTACTGTAAAAATCTAAAAGAGCAGATACCTCGCTGCGGTATACGGCGAGCCGCTTCTTGATGGTCTCTTCTTTGTCGTCGTCGCGCTGGTAAAGCTCGCCTTTGCAGTTGTCGCAAATCCCTGCGGCTTTGGGCGGCATATTGGTCTTATGAAAAAGAGCCCCGCATTTTCTGCATACAAGCCTGCCTGAAAGCCTCTGAATTATGACCGGTTCGCTCGAATCCAGGTCATACACGACATCCAGCGCCATCTTTCTGGCTTCAAGTATCGCATCGAGCGTGCTGGCCTGGTTTATCGTGCGCGGATAACCGTCGAGAATAAATCCTGTCCTGACATCGGGCTTGCCGAATCGCTCTTCAAGCATTCTGGTGACCAGTGCGTCAGGCACCAGAAGGCCTTTGTTCATGTAATCTTTTGCCTCAAGGCCCAGCGCGGTCTTATCCGCGACATTCTGCCGCAGGAGATCGCCTGTCGAGATATGCGCGAGTTTAAGTTCCCTTGCCAGCGCCTTGGCCTGAGTGCCTTTGCCTGCGCCCGGAGGGCCTAAAAGGACAAGCCTCATACCCTTCGTCCTTTCACCTTGCCTGATTTTAAAAAGCCTTCATAGTGGTGCATGACAAGGTGGGACTCTATCTGCTTGATCGTATCCAGCATGACCCCTACTATGATCAGAATGCCCGTGCCGCCGAAAAACGACGCAACAAGATACGGGACTTTGAGCCACGCCATTGTGAAATCCGGGAATATCGCTATGATCATAATGAACAGAGCGCCTGCCAGAGTTATCCTGTTCATGACAAAATACAGATAATCAGAAGTCGGTTTTCCCGGCCTTATGCCCGGTATGAACCCGCCGTATTTCCGCATGTTTTCGGCAACGTCCAGCGGATTGAAAACTATAGCGTTATAAAAATAGCAGAAGAATATGATAAGCAGGCCGTAAATCACCGAATATGTCCAGTGTCCCCTGGCAAAAGCCATTGACCATTGCTGGAATGCGGCATTCGGAACGAACTGCGCTATCGTTGCGGGAAACATCAAAAGCGACTGCGCGAAAATTATCGCAATAACGCCGGACGTATCGACTTTAAGAGGTATATACGTGGACTGGCCGCCGTATATCTTCCTTCCGACTATCCTGCGCGCGTACTGCACCGGGATCTTTCGGTAGCCTTGAGTGACCATTACGACCGAGAACACTACGCCCACAAGAAGCGCCGCCATTATAATAAGGGTCACAGGCTGTATCTGCTGCTTTGTGATAAGGAAATAAAGCTGGCTTACGGCAGTCGGGATCCTGGATATGATACCTGCTGTGATGACCAGCGAAATGCCGTTGCCTATTCCGCGCTCCTGTATCTGCTCGCCCAGCCACATTATGAATATTGTGCCCGTGGTCAAAGTCAGGACTGTAAGAAGCCTGAATCCCCACCCGGGGAATATCACAATGCGCAGGCCTTCGAACCTTGCCGGGTTCTCGAGCCACAGCGCGATGAAGAAAGACTGCATAGCTGCCAAGAGAACCGTTCCGTAGCGGGTATACTGATTGATGACTTCGTAGCCTGCTTTGCCTTCTTTAGCGAGTTTTTCGAACTGCGGAATTACGGCAGTCAGCAGCTGCATTATGATCGAGCTTGAGATATATGGCATGATACCCAGGGCGAATATGGTCAATCTTTCCATAGCGCCGCCGGAGAACATGTTCATTATGCCGAAAAGCGTCCCGCCCTGGGACTGCGCCATCCTTTTGAAAAATTCGCCCAGCGCCGCTCCGTCGATTCCCGGCGTGGGTATAAAGCAGCCCATGCGGTATACGATGAATAATAATCCGGTCACGATCAAACGTTTTTTCAGGTCGGGTATCTTGAAAGAATTAACCAGCGCTGATAGCATTTAGGACCTCGGTTGTGCCGCCTGCTTTTTTGATCTTTTCTTCCGCCGATTTGGAAAACGCGTGCGCCTGCACGTTAAATGCCGATTTCAAGTCTCCTGTTCCCAGTATCTTAACCTTCACGTTCTTGCTTGCCACAAGGCCTTTTTCCCACAATAAAAGCGGGGTAACCGGGCCGGCTTTCATCTTAGCCATATCCCTCAGGTTCACTATCTGATATTCGGCGCGGAATTTGCTGGTGAATCCGCGCTTGGCAATGCGCCTGATCATAGGGCTCTGTCCGCCTTCGAATCCCAGGTAAAAATGCCTTCCCGCGCGGGAAGTCTGGCCTTTGCTGCCGCGGCTGGATGTTTTTCCGTGGCCCGAACTCGAGCCTCTTCCGAGAAGCTTCTTTTTATGATGGCTGCCTGCGGGAACAGGTAGATTGTTCAACCCTAATCTCTGTTTGATTTCCATTTATTAGCCCTTTAATTGACTGAAACCGACCATCGTAGCCTTTATGACATTGATGGGGTTATTTGATTTTAAAGATTTGGTCAGTATGTCTTTTATGCCGGCTGCTTCGCAGATTGCGCGCACGGGGCCGCATGCGATTATACCCGTCCCCTCCGACGCAGGCTTCAAGAGCACTTTTGCCGCATTGAACTCAGCCAGGACCTCATGAGGTATCGAGGAGCCTTCGAGGGATATTGAACGCATTTCTTTCTTCGCGGCTGCAAGGCCTTTGCGGATGGCATCGGCTACTTCGTTAGCTTTGCCCAGCGAATATCCCACGTGGCCTTTGCGGTCGCCCACGACCACAAGCGCTGAAAAACTCATTTTCTTGCCGCCCTTAGTGACCTTTGTGACGCGGTTGATCGCCACTATTTTTTCGACTAGCTCTGACTTCTGATCGATGTTCATCGTACGCATAAATTATTTGCCTTTTTTAAGATGATTAGAACTGCAGACCGCCCTTACGCGCGCTGTCGGCGAACGCCT
>JALOQI010000018.1 GCA_025453435.1 Candidatus Omnitrophota bacterium | reverse complement strand
CGAATCGCGCGCGAAAATCGTTTATTTCAAAGAAGGCCCCGGGTTTAATCCCAATCAGTCGGCTGTGATCCGGACCGCCGGGATTCTCGGCATCGGCCCGGATATCTGCAGAAGTGTTTTTAAAAATTTTAAGGGGCTTGAGCATCGAATGGAAGAAGTGGCCTGCGTGAATGAAGTTACGTTCGTAAATGATTCGAAAGCTACGACCGTTGAATCTGCTTTATGGGCTCTTTCAAATGTGCCGGGCAAATGCGTAATGATCGCGGGGGGCAAGGACAAGGGCCTGGATTATGGACCTTTAATGGATATTGCAGTCAAGAAGGTGCGCAAGTTCGTGCTTATAGGCCAGGCGCGCCAAAAGATAAAAGCGGCAATATCGGGCCGCCTGCCCGTTCTTGAAGCGGCCGATATGCGGGAGGCGGTTATCAAAGCGTATAAATCGGCAGGCCCGGGGGACTGGGTCCTTTTATCTCCGATGTGCGCATCATATGACATGTTCACCGATTACGAGCACAGGGGAAGGGTTTTTAAAGATATCGTAAAAGGCCTGGCAGCTTCTTCGGCTTGCGGCAAAGGATCCGGATAATATGCGCACACTGCGTTTGAACATATTCATGACAAGCACCGTCCTTATATGCATAGGAGTGGTCATGATATACAGCGCATCCGGCATTTATGCGCTGTCGCAGTATAAAGACGGCATGTTTTTTTTAAAGAGGCATTTGACCTTCATCCTTCTGGGCATAGCAGCAACGTTTTTCGTAATGTCGTTCGATTATAGAAAGCTTAAAAATCATTCCAGGCTCCTGTTATGGATATCGATCCTGATGCTGGCGCTTGTCCTGATGCCCCACATCGGCAGGGAAGTGTCCGGAGCCAGGCGCTGGTTCCGTTTCAAGTTCATAAGTTTCCAGCCGTCGTCTTTTGCATGCATCGCAATGATAATCTACCTGGCTGATTTTATCGAAAGAAAGGGAAATTTTATCCGCACCATACGCTGGGGGCTGGCGCCCGTAATGGCAGTGCTTGGCTGCATATCGCTTCTGATACTGGTCGAGCCGGATCTGGGCACGACAATAGCTTTGTTCGCCGTGGTTTTCATCATGCTGTATGTCAGCGGTGTGAGGCTGACGTATCTCGGAGCTATAATATTGAGCGCGATACCCGCGCTTTACGTTTTGATATTCAGCGTGCCTTATCGAAGGATGAGGATACTGGCATTTTTGAACCCATGGGCCGATCCCCAGGGCAGGGGGTTTCAGATAATACAGTCTCAAGTTGCGCTCGGGTCCGGAGGCATATTCGGCGCAGGCCTGGGGCATTCACAGCAAAAGCTTTTTTACCTGCCTGCGGCGCACACGGATTTTATTTTTTCGATAATAGGAGAGGAACTCGGCCTTTTGGGAACGATAGGCATAATAATATTGTTCGTCATATTTATCAAGCAGGGCCTGACTATAGTCAAGCATGCGCCTGACAGGTTCGGTTATTTCTTAAGCCTGGGCCTTGTGCTTTTGATAAGCCTCAAGGCAATGGTCAATATAGGCGTATCATGCGGAGTCCTGCCGACAAAAGGCCTGCCTCTGCCGTTTATAAGTTACGGCGGCTCTTCGTTCGTGTTCGATATGGTCAGCGTCGGTCTTTTAATGAACGTCGCGCGCGCGGGCGAATATCCTTAACGGTGTGCTGCATATGAAAATATTAGCGGCTGCAGGCTCAAGCGGCGGGCATATATTCCCGGCCCTGGCTTTTCTGGACTGCGTTAAATCGGCGTATCCTGACAGCGGGACTTTGCTTGTCGTGCCGTCAACGAAGCTCGATCGAAATATTTTTTCCAAAGGCCACCCTGTCCGGAATACCGGCGTTCGCGCCATATCCCGCAAGGTCAGCCTCTCGAATATCCGCGCATGCGCCGCTTTTTTTAAAAGTTTTTTCCAAAGCGCGGCAATACTTGCGGAATTTAAGCCCGATGCGGTTGTGGGCTTTGGGAGCATAGCAAGCGTGCCGGTCGTGATATGCGCCTGGCTCATGCGAATACCCGTTCTAATACACGAGCAGAATGTTATCCCGGGAAAAGCCAACAGGCTGCTTATTCACATATGCCAGAAATGCGCGATCTCTTTTGAGCAGACCGCGCAGTTCCTCGGAGAAAACGGGTCAAAACTTGTATTAACGGGTAATCCCGTGCGTAGGGACCTGACGGTAATAGATAAGGCGCATGCTGTCGAATATTTCAAGCTAAAGCCGGGTATTAAGACTTTGCTTGTAATGGGAGGCAGCCAGTCGTCCCGAAAGATAAATTTCGGGTTTGCCCAAGCTTTTAAAAAACTCGGGCTTCAAGACAGTCTTCAGGTGATACATCTGTGCGGAACGATCGACAAAAAAGAACTTGAGAGCGAATACGGCAGGGATATCGCCGGAGTCCGCCTTGTGGAATTTATGAATGATATGCAATATGCTTATAGCGCGTCCGACCTGGCTGTATGCCGCGCAGGCGCTACCACAATAGCGGAGCTTGTGAAATACCGCCTGCCTGCGGTATTGATCCCGTATCCTTATGCTCAGGCGCATCAGACAGCGAATGCGCAAGTCCTGGAAGAAGCCGGATGCGCCAGGATCATCCAGGATTCCGGATTGGAAGAAGGAACGCTTTTGACGGCCCTGGACGGGCTTTTGCGGACCCCCCGGGCCCTGGAAAATATGAGATCAGGCTTCGAGCGATTCTGTTCGATCAAAACGGCCAGCCTTGCAGAAGAGGTTAAAAAGCTTTGCAGCTATGAATAAGCACTATCATTTTATCGGCATAGGCGGCATAGGAATGTCGGGTATTGCCGGATTGCTTTTATCGCGCGGACAGAAGGTAAGCGGCTCTGACATAAAGGAAAGTCCTTCAACCCGGTCGCTCGCCCAACTGGGGGCCAGGATCTTTATCGGCCACGCGGCATCGAATATACAAGGGGCAGACGTAATAGTCTATTCCTCCGCAATAAAAGAAGACAATCCCGAGATGCGCGCGGCAAGGGCCGCAGGCATACCGGTACATAAGCGCGCTCAGGCGCTGGCCGGGCTTATGCAGGATAAAAAGGTTATTTGCGTCGCAGGCAGCCACGGCAAGACCACGACCACCTCGCTTGTATCTCATATCCTTATTGAGGCAGGATTGTCCCCGACTCTGGCAATCGGAGGTAATTTTAAAAATATAAATACAAATGCCGCTCTCGGAAAAGGGGATCATTTTGTCGCAGAAGCCGACGAATCAGACGGGTCTTTCCTTTACTATTCGCCTTTTTACTCGATAATCACAAATATCGACCGCGAGCACCTGGACCATTATAAGACATTCGAAGCGGTAGTCGCGGCATACAAAGAGTTTATGGGGCGCACGGACACGCGCGGGTGTTTGATCGCGTGCGGGGACGACGCCAATCTTGCGCGCCTTTGCGCGGGATTTTCCGGCAGGCGCCTGATGTTCGGCCTCGGCAAATGCAACGACGTATACGCGCAGGATATAGAACTCAACGGTTTGAGGTCTTCTTTCGAGTGCGTTTTCAAAGGGGAAAAAATAGGCAGATTCGAACTGTCTCTGGCAGGCACGCACAATGTGTCCAATGCGTTGTCGGCAGTCGCATTGAGCGAGGAACTAAAGATAGACAGGCAGATCACTAAAAAAGCTCTTGCTACGTATAAAGGGGCAGGCCGCCGGATGGATCTGAAATGGCAGAGCGATAATTTTACGGTGATAGACGACTATGCCCATCATCCGACAGAAATAAAAGCGACTATTTCCGCTGTCAGAAGTCTTCCCTGCAAAAGGCTGGTAGTGGTTTTTCAGCCGCACCGCTATACGAGGACCGCTTTATTGCTCGAAGATTTCGCGGGGTCTTTTAATTCGGCGGATAAGATAATACTTACCGATATTTATGCCGCAAGCGAAGAGCCCTTGCCCGGGGTGGATTCGGCAGGCGTCGCGGCTGCTATTAAAAAACTTTCAGGGGATAAAGATGTTACGGTCGTAGCGAGGAAAGAACTGTTCGCTTACGTGAGGGATTCGATGGCGCCGGGCGATATAATACTTACGCTGGGCGCGGGCGACATTACGAGGATAAGCGATGAACTTGCATGCTGGCTTGCCGGTAAAATATAAGGCCCGGGAGCCTCTCAAGAAACATACGACTTTCGGCATAGGCGGCCCCTGCCAATACTGGGCCGAACCGCGAAACTATCCGGATCTTGCGCGGCTTATTGCCTGGAGCAAAAAAAATAATAAGCGCGTATTTGTGATCGGAGCGGGAAGCAATCTTCTTGTATCCGACGCAGGGGTAAGAGGCGTTGTCATAAGATTGAGCTCCGCGGCTTTTCGCGGAATAAGCATGAGAAATAATTATGTCTGCGCAGGCGCAGGTTCGGCTTTATCTAAGCTGTCCGCTTTTTGCGCTGCGGCCGGGCTTTCAGGGCTTGAATTTCTGACGGGGATCCCCGGCACTGTAGGCGGAGCGATAGCCGGCAACGCAGGCACAAAAGATAAAAGTATAGGGGATTTAGTTGAATTTGTCAAAGTAATGGATTATAATGGTAAAATTAAAACCATAAAGCGCAAGGCTGCTCATTTTGGATACCGCAGTTCCGGCCTTTACGGATTTATCGTGCTGCAGGCAGGTTTCATGCTGGTAAAAAAAGACCGCCGGACAATACGCACAAACATTACGGGGTATGCCCGGGCGCGAAAGGCTTCTCAGGGGGCCGGCTGGCGAAGCGCAGGCTGTTGTTTTAAAAACCCTCCCGGAGATTCTGCGGGCAGGCTTATTGACGCATGCGGTTTTAAAGGCGCGGCATGCGGGAATGCCAGCGTGAGCCAGATACACGCTAATTTTATACTCAATGACGGCAATGCACGGTGCAGGGACGTGGTGGCTTTGATGCAAAGGATAGCTTCGAAGGTGAAAAAGAAATACGGCATTGTGCTCGAACCCGAAATAAAGATATGGCGATAATACCCGGGAATTTCGGCAGGATAGGCGTGCTTATGGGCGGCCCGTCCGCAGAGAGGCCCATATCCCTGAAGTCAGCTAACGCAGTATATGAGAGCCTTAAATCCAAAGATTGCGATGTCGTAAAGATCGATATCTTTACGGATGATATAGAGCAGAACAAGAGATTGCTAAGGAGTTCCGGGATAGACTGCGCATTTATAGCCCTGCACGGCAGATTCGGTGAAGACGGCCAGATACAGCAGATACTCCAAGACTTAGGCATCCCTTACACGGGTTCGGGCGTAAAAGCCTCCAGCCTTGCGATGGACAAGGTGATGTCGCTGGCCCTTTTTAAAAAAGCAGGCCTGGATATCCCCGAATACATCAGCGTTAAAAGGCAGCGCTTCGAATGCAGCGGTTCCCCGGAGATAGATTTCCCTCTGCCTTGGGTAGTCAAGCCGTCGCGCCAGGGGTCAAGCATCGGGCTTTCCATAATCGATTCTGCCGATGCGCTGGATCAGGCTTTGGCCGTTGCATTCGAGACCGACGGCACTGCGATCGTGCAGCAATTCGTAGGGGGGAGGGAACTGACAGTAGGCGTTCTGGACGGCGAGCCCCTTCCGGTGGTTGAGATCGTTACGACCAGGAAATTCTTTGATTATGAGGCAAAATATCAGAGCGGTTTTACGACCTACGAAGTCCCGGCTAAATTAAACGCATCGGACGCTATAGCAGTGCAGAAAGCCGGCGTCTGCGCGCACAAAGCATTAGGATGTTCCGGCTGCACAAGGGTCGACGTGATCCTGAGCGGCGGAATACCCTTTGTATTGGAACTGAACAATATCCCCGGGCTTACGGAAAAAAGCCTTTTGCCCAAAGCTGCCATCTGCGCCGGGATCGATTTCAGCCAGCTCTGTTTAAGGATGCTTTCGAGCGCTTATGAAAAAAAATAGGACTTTACACGCACGGCCGAGAAGCCGCCGGGCACCGAGCGTCATCCCGTGGGCGATGCTTGCGATCGCATGTATCGCGCTGGCCGGGTATTCGCTGGAGTCTTTCAAGCATCTGGCTTTTTTCAAAGTAAAAAACGTCTTCATACGCGAAGGTTCCGACATAAAGGATGACCGCAACAAAGATTTTACGTATCTCATAGGCAAGAACATATTCAGCCTGGACCTGAAAAAAAATGCGCAGTTCATCCAGTCAATGTATCCGGCTTACAGGACAGCGCGGCTGGTCAGGTTCCTGCCAAACCAGATATGCGTGGACCTGATGAAGCGCAAGCCCGTTGCCTGCCTGAGCACCCAGCCGGCATTATATCTGGACGAGAACCTGATGCTGTTCGAAAGCCCGTCGGCGCAGGATGTCAAGTGCGTGCCTTTGATCACGGGGATAGAAACCAGGTCTGCGCAATTCCGGCCCGGGACCCGCTGCAATGACCCCGGCGCGGTAATGGCCGTGCGCATAATACAGCAGGCCGGCAGGAACAAAGCTTTGCAGGGGTTTAATATACAGAAGGTCCATATCCGGGACGCGGGAAATGCTTCGCTGTATTTCCCGGGGGAGCTCGAGGTCCGAGTCAGCCAGGATAACCTTAAAAACACAATGCAGATACTCGAAAGCCTGCTCAAGCAGGTCGGCAACGGCGTTGCGAACATCGAATATATCGATCTCAGGTTCAAGGACCCGGTAATCCGTTTCAAAGGCAAGGAGGCCTGATAGTCTAATGCTCGAAAATTACATTTGCAGCCTTGACATAGGTTCTTCGAAGATCGCGGCTGTCGTAGCGCAGGTCGCAAAAAAACACATCACCAGGATGTCGTTCGGCACAGTGCCGGCAAAGGGAATAAAAAAAGGGGTTATAGTCGATTCCGTGGATCTCGTAGACGCAATTACCCGGCTTATGAAAGAGCTCAAGGCTTCATCCGGCATAACAGTGCGCTCCATTCATACGAATGTTTCGGGAAGGCATATCCTCACCAGGCACAGCAAAGCCGTTATACCTCTTGCCGAAAGGGGCAATAAGGTCATCACAGCCTCCGATATCCACAAAGTCAACGAGCAGGCAAGGATACTGGGTTCAAGCATGGAAGAGGAGATCTTGCACGCTATACCTTTCGGGTATTCCATAGATTCTAACGCGGATATAGTAAACCCCCTGGGCCTTTACAGCCACAGGCTCGAAGTGGATCTTTATCTTGTGTGCGCCAATCTTTCTTCGGTCCAGACAGTGACGCACGTCGTAAACCAGGCGGGATTTGACGTGAAGTCTTTGTTTTTTTCGGGCCTTGCGACTCAATCGATCGTATTCGGGGATGCCGGCCAGAAAGGCGCGCGCGTATTGTGCGATATCGGAAGCGACGTAACGGAACTCATGTTTTTTAAAGACGGATACCTCAAAAACATACGAATACTTGCGACCGGCGGGGATTTCATGACAACGGGCCTGGCAGAGTCCCTTAACATACCCTGGGACCTGGCTGAGGATATAAAGATATCGTACGGCATAATAGGAGATCATTTGAGGGTCCCCGAGGATAAAGAGGTCCTTATCAAAAAAGAGAATGTTTATAAGCCTGTCAAACAGCGTGAGGTCTGCCGGATAATAACAGCCCAGGCAAAGGCCCTCAGCGAAACTGTCAGAGATGCTGTGGCAAAAGAGATCCAGATCGACCGCATAGATAACTTCGCGGTAACCGGCCGCACCATATTCCAGGACGGGCTGATAGAGATGCTCGAATCCACGCTTGGCGTGCGTATC